>NZ_MUFO01000049.1:0-18878 GCF_001995345.1 Salinivibrio sp. IB872
TCGAATAAACTCGAAGTCGATGGCACGGTCGATTTTACGAACAAGATGGTCTTTGGGAACAAGTTGTTCCATCGTCACCATTTCAAGTTCATATTGGTGTGGAGAAGGTTCTTGAAGCATACCGGAGCATCCCTATTGCGACACTCCTATTAGATCAAAGGTCTAGCTCGAAAGCTAGACCTTTGTCAGCAGTCTGAAACGCCCCTGTTGGGGCGTTTTGTCATTGAGGGAAGTGAAAAACCGTTACAGCAATTGCCAGACCGCGGTGCTGCCCGGCTTTTCGCCTTGCGTCCACCACTTGGCTTGGTAGCGTTGGTTGTTATATTCAACTTCATCGCCACCGGAATAAGCAACGGTCGCTTGCCATTCACTGCTTTGGTTGGCTTGGCTATCCCCGACGCGCTCCCATGGATCGCCTTGGTCTGGGCGCTGGCCTTTGGTCCACCACTTGGCGCGATACTCCCCCCCTTGATAAAGGACACGATCGCCGCCGACATACACGGTGTTTTCATCCCACTTTGGCAAGCCGCTGGCCGGTGTCACGGTGACGGTGAATTGCGCTTGCGTGGTTTTGTCGCCATCGCTGACCTCGACCGTGACCACATAGTCGCGATTCTCCGTCACAGTGGGCGCGGTCAGCGTCACCTGATCACCGGTGCCCGAGACGGCCAGATCGCCGGATGCACGGTAAGTGTAGCTGAGTGTATCGCCATCTGGGTCGTTTGCCTCAATCGTCACGCGGGTTTGCTCACCGCTTTTCAGGCTAACAGGGGCGATAGGTGCCACGGTGGGGGCTTGGTTTTCACCCGGTACCACCACCTCAATAGTAGTGCTGGCCTCGGCATTGGCTTGATCATCCGATACCGTCACCGACAGGGAATAATCGGTGCTGGTGCTCACATCGGGGGCGGTCACGGTGACCGAATCCGTGTCGCTATTGGTCAGGGTCAGCGCCGTATCGCCTTGCCAGCGATAGGTCAGGGTATCGCCATCCTGATCACGCCCATTGGCGGCAATAGTTAACGATGCTCCGGGTGCCAGCGTATAGCTTTGCTGCGCAAGGGTGACGGTGGGGGCGTTATTGACTGGCGGCTGACCATCCTGTGCTAAGCCCTCGTGCATCGCATTAAGGATATCGCCATTGTCGGCATCGATTTCCCAGGCAAACAAACCGGCGAAGTTGTGGTTGCGCACATACTGGCCTTTGGCTTTGACCGAGCGCTGGTTGTCATAAGTGACTAGCTTGCCGTTGTCTGGGTTCCAAACGTAGGCCGCTTCAGCTTGCTCATCATAACCGGTTTGGAAGCCATTGATACCGTTCCCCGCGCTGCCGAGCATTGATTTGACGACGCCTTTGTAGTCAATCACACCCGCTTCCCAAATACCATCAGCGGTGCTGCCTTTGATTGGACCGTTACCGGGGGCGGTCATCGGGTTGTTAGGATCGGTTGCATTGGCAGGGAAAACGCCTTCCCAGCCACGACCGTACATCGCGGTACCGATCACCATTTTTTCCGGTGGCACGCCGCTTTCTAGCAGTAATTGCACGCCATTATCGAGCGTGTAGGCAGGGCCTTTACGGGGCTCGCCGTTGTCATCGACGCCAGTACCATCACATTCACCCGCACTCATGTGGCTGCCGCAGTAAATGGCGGTTTGGTGACCGGTGACATTATTCCATGCGCCGAAAAAGTCGTAGGTCATGGCAAAGATGTAATCCATGTACGGCGCGCTGGCGCTGTAATCGACGTTGGCGATTTTGTCATAACCTGCCCCGACGGCCGAGGTGAGTTGGTACTCACGGCCCGTGTCGGCCTCGAGCTCATCCAACATCGCGCGCAGCTCACGCATTAAGGCCGCGTAGGCTTGGCTGTCTTTATCTGGATTGCCTAAATCTGGGTTGGCACCGCCACCGCCTGGGTACTCCCAGTCAATGTCGACCCCATCATAGAATTTCCAGGTTTGTAGGAACTCTTTCATCGAGGCAACAAAGACATCACGGTTGGCTTTGTCGGTGAAATCATAGAAGGGGTCTGATAGGGTCCAGCCGCCAACGGATGGGAGAATTTTCAGATCCGGGTAGCGCTGCTTGAGCGCCATCATTTGCGCGTAAGTGCCACCAATTGGATCTTTAGCTGGTGTGCCGGGCAGTTTTTTCTGAATCGCTGCCCAAGGGTCATGGATCACCACTTCATAGTCTTTTGAGCCTTGGCAGGCGAGCTCCAGCGCGCGCAAGCTGTTGCCATTTTCGATGTCGCCTAATGACTCATTGGGGCCACAAATGGGGATAAAGCCATATAAGATGTGGGTGAGATTCCCCGCAGGCACCTGACTGACATCGAAGTTACGACCATAAATGCCCCATTCGACAAAGTATGCCCCCACCACGGTATCAGGCTGTTTGGGGTAGTCATTGTTATTGGGGTCGACATTCATCGGCAGTGGGTCAAGATGCACGCCGTCGGTGTCTGCGATCACGATGGGTTTGGCGGCACTGGTCGCACACTGGCCATCCACGCCGCCTTCACACAAGGCGAGTTTAAGCTGGTGGCGGCCTCCTTTGTCATAGGGAAAAGTGACAATGCCGGATTTGGTGCCTGCCGGTAAGGTGCCTTGATTGACGACCTGATCGTCAAAGTACACCTTGTAGCTGTCACCGCCATCACCGGACCACGCATTCCATTTAATCTCAATTTGGACTTCATCCACGCGTTGCACCAGATCTTTGTACGATCCGCGGCCATATTCGTCGACTTCAACAAAAGAATAGTTTTGTGGCTTCCAGTCCAAACTTGGGGTTGAGGGGGCCGCCACGGCGTGGCTGGCACCCAGTGCCCCAGCAATCGCCAGAGAGAGTAGGGTCATTGGCTTCATGTTTGCTCCTTATTGTGTCACGCGTTGCCAAACAAGGGCAGCGCCGGGTTGCTCGTTGCGTGTCCACCATTTTGCTTGGTAGATGTTGTCGCCGTAGCGCACGCGATCCTTGGCCACATAGACCTCAGATGCGCGCCATGCGGGCAGGTTGCTGGTGGGTTCGTCGGTAGCCGGGATCACCGACAGGTTGAAGCTATAGCTATCGTGATGGCTAAAGACTTGGTTTTGCACCACGTCATCGGCATTAAACTGGATCTCACCGTGGCGCATCACCCCGATACGTAAGGGCTCGTTAGCCTGTTGTTCGATAAGGCTGGCCAGCGCGTGTGGCCAATTCGCCATATTTTGGTCCGTCAATGTGAGTGTGACATCTACCACTTCTTGGCCTTGGCGGTTGTGCAAGCGGGCACGTACGCGATCGCCCAAAGCTGCCATTTGTGGATGTGGGACAAAGTAGCCCAGCTCGTGCCATTGGGCTGGCGCTGTCTGACTGGGGGTGATAGTGATGTCGGCACAGTTGTAGAAGCCTTCACCGGCCGGATCAATGCGTTGCCAACGGCTATAGAGAATGGCGTCACCTTGACGATCGGCGGGCAGGGTCACGGTCATCTCGTAATAACGGTTTCCGTTATCGCCGATCACAATGGGCAGATCGCCAAAGGTGTCGATCTTCTCGAGATCATCCCACGTCAGCGCATCGGTCGCGCCGTTGTAATCTGGCTTGGTGAGATAAATTTCCCAAAAGCTTGGGTTATGAGGTGTGGTGGCGCGAAAGCGTACATCAATTTGACCATTGCCATCTGGGGTGACTTCGGTTCGTTGCCAATCCGGTGAGGGCAAACTGATCCCGGCTTTATTGGGATCGCCGGCACCACATAAATTGCCATCGGTAACGGCCGCTTTCACCGCATCCATATTGCGATAATCCGCCACCAATTGCGCTGATTCATGATGTTGCACAAACGGGTAGTGCCCCGACTCTAAGAACGCCGCGCGACAGGCAGCGTTAGGAATACGTGACCCATCTGAAGGCCACCAATAACCTCCTTGCTCATGGCATATCGCTTGGCGTGCTTTGGGGCTTTCTAAATAGCCATGTGCCATCACTTGTGAACTGCTTGCGACCAGCGCAAGGGCCACGGCGGTACGGCAGGAAAACTGTGTGAGCGAAGACTTGAACATAACGACTCCTTAACGGGGGCACGCAGCCCCCGCATTCAAGACCAGAAATGGATTAGAGGCTGCAGACTTGGCGCCAAGCTTGACCACCGGGTGCCGCTTGGGTCCACCACTTGGCCTCCCATACCGCATCTTGGTAGATAAGTTGGTCGCCACCGCTGGCATGGTTGCTACCATTGGGCCAGTTGGGGTAGGTACTCAGGCTGGCGACATCGACGCCGGGACACTGAGTGTCGCCACCACTTTGACCGGTGCTACCGGGTAGCGCAGGCGGAAGGCTTGGATACTCCTGCTTTACCGCATAGCGCTGGCCATCTTTTTCGATGGTGATATTGGTCGGGTTAGTGATCGGCATGTAGTACATCACCTGAGCGTCCAAGGTTTCACCCGGCTTAAAGCTTTGCTCTATACCACCCCATTCGTTGATCAAGGTGATGGCAAAGCGATGATGCGTGGCATCAAACCCGCCGATGTTGTTACCACTGGCATTGCTGCTATCACGCACGACTTCCATGCGCAGCTTTTTCTGGGCGTTCCAGTCAGATTTAAAAATGGCCGAGGTTGAAATCGGCACATCAAAGCTAATGGTGGCGCCCGATAAGTCCAGATCCGAGTGGTTGGTAAAGCGGAACGTGGGGCGGATAGGATAGTTGTCATCGCCCACTGGGAAGTTCAGTGCGTCAAACGTGACATCCACTTGCTCGCTTGGCACTTGGAAGCTGGCATCGCCACGTTGTAGCGAGTAGTCGCTGCCGGATTGCTTAAAGGTTTGGTACGCCAGCGAGGTCAGGGTGTCACCCATAAAATAGGCTTGACGCTGATCATCATAGCGATAATCCCCCGCCAGCTCCCAGAACATCACCCCGCCTAGGCCTTTGTTGACGACGTAGTCCACTTTCTCAGCCATTGAGGTTTCGTCTTCCATCGACAGGAATACGCGTTTTTCCTCGTTCCAAACCCATGGCGATTTGGCGATGTCATCGTAGTAACGCTGATAACTACCAGTAAGGCGATCAGTGGGGTCTTGCTCAGGGTCGAGTCCGTATTCCGCCGCATAGGCCGGTAGTTTGCCGTCGAGCAGGTTTTTCACATGCCACAATGGGTTAGAGCCTGCAGGCACTTCGTTGCCGAGCTCGTCCACATCATGCCAAAGATTATCTATCCCGATTGCACCGTTGCCGCATTTGTTTTTCTCACCGACACCGGTGCCGGCTGGGCACTCACTTTGGTTTGGCAGTGGCGCGCGTCCCCAAAGGCCTTTATCGCCACCTTGCACGTCTTTAAAGCCGCGAGTGTAATATGGGATACCGATATTGATGCGGCCGGGAGACATACCGCCCATAAAGTAGGTCGCAGCCCAGTCGGTATTTAAATAACCAATCCCGCCAAACTCAGGGGTCTGGTAGACATTCCACTGTTTAAGCTCCGAGTCTTCGCCGGTGTCGTACAGCGGCGCCTGATGGCCAACATGATCGTTCCATGCCCCGTGCAGGTCATAGCTCATAATGTTGACGTAATCTAAGTATTGGGTGGTTTGGAAGGTTTCCATCCCGCGCAATAAGTAACCCGACGACGGTGCGGCAATGGTCAGCATATAGTGCTTGCCATCTTGTGCACTGGCTTTATCGAGCGCTTCACGCAGCGACTTCATCAATACTTGATAGGATTTATTCAAGTGCGCACGACGTGGGTTGGAGTACTCGAAATCGTCAGGGTGGCCTGAGTCTTTCATTGACGATGGGTATTCATAATCAATGTCTAGACCGTCAAAGCCATACTGGCGCAAGAAGGCGACGGCACTGTCGGTGAAAGCTTTAATGCCAGCTTGGTTGACGCTGCCATCGGCATTGGTAGTCATGGTATAGAAACCGCCACTGTCGATGCGCTCGCCGTTTTCACCGAAGTAACCCCCGGTTTCGGCCCAGCCACCCACGGAGATCAGCGTTTTCACGTCGGGGTGCTGCTTTTTATACTTGTTGAGCAAGTTAAAGTGGCCTTTGTACGGCAGGGTTGGATCCATTTCTGCGCCGGCCACGCCCGGCCAGGTCATTTGGGTCGCTGGGTTATCGGGGGCGTTGGGATCGCCAATAGACAGTTGGTTGTCCGCGTTGACGTGGGCAAAGGCGTAGTTAATGTGGGTGATCTTGTCCCAAGGAATATCACTGACTAAATAAGCAGGCTGACCGTTGGCGCCGTTTCGCCAGCTAGTGAAATAGCCAATGACACGGCGAGGGTGATCGGCGCCCATGTCTTCAAGGCCGTTTTCGTCATACACCGAGCAATACGGCACGTCGACATCTGGGGTGGTGTATAAACCAGCAGGGCGACAGGCATACTCATCGCCGCCGGTTTGGTCATCCCCCACTACCTGTTGCAATGTTTGGGTATCGGTCGCGCCTTTGTCGTCGGTCACGGTGAGACTAAACGTAAAGCGCCCCGTTTGTTCGGCTTGCCAGTCAATGCTGGTCGCTTCTGCACCTTCATATAAGACAGTCTCGCCTTGTGAGAGTACGAATGAGGTCACTGTGCCATCCGTGTCTGTCCCGGCGAGGGTGAAGGTGAGTGTGTCGCCAACCTTAACGGGTCCAGATGGGGAGACGGTTAAGGTTGCGGTAGGGGCTTGGTTGACGCTGCCCGCGCACTGGCCGAGGATTTTCCACGCTTTCCACTCCCCTGATTGGGTGGCAGGATCGGCTTGCGTCCACCACCTTGCCTCATAGGCGGTATCGTCCGCTTTAACTTGATCCCCTTGGGTGTAGGTATTGCCACTTTGCCAATTGGGCAGGGGCTGGCAATCAACCGCAGCATGTACGCTGGGGCTACTTAACGTGAGTCCCGCCAAACCTAGCGCGACGGCACGTGATGGCGTCATCAGTTTCATATTTTGCTCCCAAAATTTTTGAAGCGAATTTCATCAATGCAGGTAGCGTTTGATGTGTCCTTTTCCTTACTTTTTTGCCTATATAGGTGACTTAAATATCAACAATAGGCAATAAAACCGCTATGTTGGGCAATTGATGCCAAGAAATGGAGGCGAAAGTGCAATAATTTGAGCGCGGGTTCAGAAATTAATTATTGGTAAAAAAGAAGTGCATCAATAGCGTGATGTTGGTTGAAACTTAAACAAACTTGACAATTTGCAGGGTTGATTTCTTGATTTTTTTGCTACGCGTCATGTTTTTTGGCGCAATATCACACCAATTGTTATCGGTAAGTTGTTGTTTTTCGCAAATTAAGTGGTTGTGTCGTGCGAGTAAACACGAATGGAAATGACCATAATCGAACAGGTCGCGAGGCGTTTTGGTTTGGTTGTGACAGGATGACAGCAAGGTGAGCCGATGAAGAGAAAATCTGTTTGCTAATGGCGCTGCAATTCTGTACTATCTCGCGCCTGATTCTCGGTCTTTTATTTTTCGTTCCTTGCTTCCGCTGGACGACCGGGCCAATTGTGGAAGCTGATTAATCCGTAAGGAGCAACTCAATGCGTCATTACGAAATCGTATTCATGGTGCACCCTGATCAGAGCGAGCAAGTTGCTGGCATGATCGAGCGTTACACTGCGTCTATCAAAGATGCGGGTGGTCAAATCCACCGTCTAGAAGACTGGGGCCGTCGTCAACTGGCTTACCCAATCAACAAACTGCACAAAGCACACTATGTTCTGATGAACGTAGAAGCTGAGCAATCTGTGATTGACGAGCTAGAAAGCACGTTCCGCTTCAACGACGCTGTGATCCGTAACATGATCATGCGTACCAAAGACGCTATCACTGAGCCATCTGTCATGATGAAGGCTAAAGAAGAGCGTACTGCTAAGCGTGAAGATCGCCCTGAGCGCGAAGAGCGTGCAGAAGCGAAACCAGAAGCGAAAGCTGAAGGCGAGAGCGCTGCTGAGTAATTGCTGTGATGACCAATCGATTGGAACTTGCTGGTGTTATCAGTAAAGCTCCGGTCCACCGCCAGAGCCCTGCAGGGATCCCGCACTGCCACTTTGTGTTAGAGCATCGTTCCACGCAACTCGAAGCGAACCTTCCCCGTCAGGTGTATTGTCGTCTGCCGGTGGTGGTAAGCGGGCAAGGGTCAACACAACAGACTCACGATTTAGCTTTAGGCAGCCATATCAAGGTAAGCGGTTTTCTCGCTTACCAGACCAGCCGACAAGGCGAGGGAAAATTGGTATTGCATGCCGACCACATTATAGACATTTAGATCAGGAGATAAGCCCATGGCACGTTTCTTCCGTCGTCGTAAATTCTGCCGTTTCACTGCAGAAGGCGTACAAGAGATCGACTACAAAGATGTAGCGACTCTAAAAAACTACATTACCGAATCTGGTAAGATTGTACCTAGCCGTATCACTGGTACTCGTGCTAAGTACCAGCGTCAACTGGCTCGTGCTATCAAGCGCGCTCGTTACCTGGCCCTGCTGCCGTACACTGACAAGCATCAGTAATCGGAACTGTCCACGTTAGAGAGGATTGAAGAATGCAAGTTATTCTACTTGATAAAATCGGTAACCTGGGTGGCCTAGGTGATCAGGTAACTGTTAAGTCTGGTTACGCGCGTAACTTCCTTATCCCACAAGGTAAGGCTGTTATGGCAACCAAATCAAACATCGAACACTTCGAAGCACGTCGTGCTGAGCTAGAAGCAAAAGTTGCTGAGCAACTGGCTGCCGCTCAAGCGCGTGCTGAGAAAGTTGAAGCGCTAGAAGCGGTTGAGATCGCATCTAAAGCGGGCGACGAAGGCAAGCTGTTCGGTTCTATCGGTACTCGTGACATCGCTGACGCTGTAACTGCAGCAGGCGTTGAAATCGCGAAGAGCGAAGTTCGTCTACCAGAAGGCGCACTGCGCAACACTGGTGAGTACGAAATCAGCGTGCAACTGCACTCTGACGTGTTCGCAACCGTAAAAGTGAACGTTGTTGCTGCGTAATTGCCAAGACAATGTTTGTGAAAGAGCCAGCCGATAAGGCTGGCTTTTTTTATGCCTGTGAACAGATAACCGCTAAAGCCACTGATACCGTAATCCGACCGTGAACACACTGTCTTTGTGCTTCAGCCCCGGTGGCACTTCACTCATGTAGTTTTGTTTTCCCGTCAGCTTAATCGAGAGCTTTTCGGTAATGGTGGTAGCTAGCGACAACACGCCTTCCACACTGGTATTGCTTTCCCCAGACACCACCTGTGTGCGTCCCTCGATATTGGCATTATCTAAAAAACGCCACTGCCATTTGGCTTGAGCGCGGACGACAGGCTCACTGACCGAGTAGGGCATGATCAGATCATCGTCATCAATTTCGTCCAAATTTGGCCGTTGGTAACGAAAACCGGGACCTATCTCTGTGCTGACACTTAATGCGTCACGCTCTATCCATTGGTAGCCAAGACCGGTTGCGAGCATAAAGTCGTCAAAGTAAGGGCCATAACGGTCAGCGACGTACGTGGCGTTCAGCAGCGCATAGCTTTGCGCGCTAAGCTTCATATTGGCTTGGGATTCGAACTCCGTTTTGCGTTTGTCCTCTTCGCCATCTTTTTCAACCTGCAGCAGACTGACGCTGGCTTGATAACTGTATTGTTCGACTTGGTATTGGCCGTTTAACTCACTGTTGATCGTTTGTGAATCGGCATTGCCGCCCAGACGTTGATAACCGATGGAAATATCGGATGACCAAGGTGACCTTGGCGTGTCGTCTTGCTCGGTTGCATAGGCAGGACTGATACACGCGACACATAGTGAGATCCAAAGCGGCGTATAATCAGATTTCATGGCTTTACCCTCACACTGTCTCAGGCGCGCTATGATAGGGATCGTCAGCATTGAAGCGGTCAAATTTGGGTTAAAATCCGCGGTGATTATTCAGCGTTTGGAAAAAAATGGCTGACAGGGCAGCGTCTCGCTAGGACAGCGGGTATAATGGCGCCCATCAGTAATAGGTGAGTTCGTTATGGCAGACAATCGTAAACCCGCAAAAGATCAACAAGTCGCTAACCTCAAAGTGCCGCCACATTCCATTGAAGCCGAGCAGTCCGTGCTGGGTGGCTTGATGTTGGATAACGAGCGCTGGGATGCGGTTGCGGAAAAAGTCGTCAGCCATGACTTTTACAGTCGCCCCCATCGATTAATTTTCGATGCGACCAAGACCTTGCTCGATGAAGGCAAGCCACTAGATTTGATCACCCTCTCTGAGCACCTTGAAAAAGCGGGTACGCTCGACGATGTGGGCGGTTTTGCTTACTTGGCGGAGTTGGCGAAAAACACCCCAAGTGCGGCCAACATTATTGCTTACGCCGATATTGTGCGAGAGCGTGCCATGGTGCGTAATCTGATTGGGGTAGCCAATGAAATCGCCGATGCGGGCTATGACACGCAAGGGCGTAGCTCGGAAGATCTGCTCGATATGGCCGAGAGCAAGGTGTTTGCGATTGCCGAATCTCGAACCAGTGAAAACGAAGGGCCGCAGCATATTGACTCGGTGCTGAGCAAAACACTGGAGCGCATTGAAGAGCTCTTTAAGTCACCGCAAGATGGTGTCACGGGCGTATCGACAGGCTTTACTGACCTGAACAAAAAAACTGCCGGCCTACAGCCGTCTGATTTAATCATTGTCGCAGCACGTCCATCGATGGGTAAAACCACCTTTGCGATGAACTTGTGTGAAAACGCGGCGATGGACCAAGAAAAACCCGTGTTGATCTTCTCGCTCGAGATGCCGGCTGAACAGCTGATGATGCGTATGTTGGCCTCGCTCTCGCGCGTCGATCAAACCAAGATCCGGACCGGTCAGCTTGATGATGAGGACTGGGCGCGCATCTCCTCATCGATGGGGATCTTGATGCAGAAAAAGAACATGTACATCGATGACAGCTCCGGTCTGACACCGACCGATGTGCGCTCGCGAGCACGTCGCGTTGCACGTGAACATGGCGGTCTGAGCATGATCATGGTCGACTACCTGCAATTGATGCGTGTTCCGGGTTTACAAGAAAACCGAACCCTTGAAATTGCCGAAATTTCTCGCTCGCTCAAAGCGCTCGCAAAAGAGCTGAACGTGCCTGTAGTGGCGCTATCGCAGCTGAACCGCTCGTTGGAGCAACGGGCGGATAAACGCCCAGTTAACTCGGACTTACGTGAATCGGGCGCCATTGAGCAGGATGCCGACTTGATCATGTTTATTTACCGAGACGAAGTCTACAACCCAGAAAGTGCGATGAAAGGGATTGCGGAAATCCTGATTGGTAAACAGCGTAACGGTCCGATTGGTAGTGTGCGTCTCACCTTCCAAGGGCAGTATTCGCGATTTGATAACTATGCAGGACCCGCGTTTGATGATGAGTGATCTGTCTACCATGACCAATGCAGCTCGTGCCTTGATTGATCCCGAGGCGATGGTGCACAACATCCAAGTGATGCGCCGTAAAGCGCCTAACAGTAAAGTGATGACGGTGGTGAAGTCCGATGGTTACGGGCATGGGCTCGCGTCTGTTGCCACCACCTTGGCCCCGTTTAGCGATGCCTTCGGTGTGGCACGGGTGGAAGAAGCATTGACGTTACGTCGTGCCGGGATCCAATTGCCCATCGTCTTGCTGGAAGGATTTTATGAAGCGGATGAACTGCCGTTATTAGTCACTCACCAATTGACGGCAACCGTGCATTGTAAAGAGCAAGTAGCGATGCTGACCCAAGCCTCGTTAAGTGAGCCGTTACCCGTGTGGTTAAAAGTCGACTCAGGCATGCACCGCTTAGGTTTTCAGCCTGAGCAAGTACCGGAAGCACTCGCCGCCCTCAATGCTTGCGACAATGTGGCCGCTGACATTGGCTTTCTCAGCCACTTTGGCTGCGCGGACGAGCTGGATAATCCGATTACGCAAGCACAGATAGATACCTTCATACAGGTAACGGAAGGGCTAAGCGGAGAGCGGTCGCTGGCAGCCTCGTCGGGGACCTTGTTTTGGCCGCAAAGTCATTTTGACTGGGTGCGTCCCGGCATTTGTCTATATGGCATTTCGTCGCGAATTGAACTCACCGGCGAACAGCTGGGCCTAAAACCGGCAATGCGATTGACGTCCCGGGTGATGGCGGTTCGCGAACTGAAAGCGGGCGAGCCGGTAGGCTATGGTGCGCGTTGGCGCAGTTCGCGCGATACCTTGATTGGCGTGATTGCGATCGGCTATGGCGATGGCTATCCCCGCTCTGCACCTGACGGCACCCCTGTTTGGCTGAATGGTCGCGAAGTGCCGCTGGCTGGGCGTGTCTCGATGGATATGATCACCGTTGATCTGGGCCCAGATGCGACCGATAAAGTGGGTGACGAAGCGGTACTTTGGGGGCCTGAGCTTCCCGTTGAGCGCATTGCCCGCTTGGTCGATACCATTGGCTACGAATTAGTGTGCCAAGTCACCGGCCGCGTGCCTCGTCAATATCTCGCCTTAAACGCGGCCGATGACGCCGCGGTGTAGCTTTTTATGTTAAGCGGTACCTGGCGCACCTTGCACAGTGACCACCAAGGTGCGTGTACCGCCATGATCGCGATGCTCGCCCAGATAAATCCCTTGCCATGTACCGAGATTGAGCCGACCTTGGCTGATGGGGACCGTGACGCTTGCGCCTAGTAACGATGCTTTAAGATGCGCCGGCATGTCATCATCGCCTTCATAAGTATGCTGATAATAGGGCGCGCGTTCTGGCACTGAGTGGTTAAAGTGCGCTTCCATATCTTGGCGCACTGTGGGGTCCGCATTTTCATTCAAGGTCAAACTCGCCGACGTATGCTTGATAAACACCTGTACCATCCCGATATCAATCTCATCGAGGATAGGCAGCGCTGATACGATGTCGTCGGTAATAAGGTGAAAGCCCCGCGGGCGTGGGCGCAATTGAATTTCGGTTTGATACCACATAAGCAGTCCTTGTTGTGATCCTCGTCGTGAGCGAAAAGCTCAAGGCTTATCCAACTATTCTATGATTAATCGCAACCCTCTCACAGCAATTGCATGTGAGAATCTGGCTGTGATTATGTAATATTACTCCAATTGCCACCGCGAACAGCGTGGTGACGCTGAGACAATACAGGATCCTTGCCGGCTGTTACGCTAACAGCGGCATTCACAACGCGATTTGGATGACCATGATGCTAAAGACAACTAATCCCACTCAAACCGTGGCGTGGCAATCACTGACCGCCCACTTTGAAGAAGCACAGGACTACACACTGGCGGATCTTTTTGCCGACAACCCACAGCGATTCGCCCATTTCTCGACCCAATTCGAAGACAGCATTCTGTTGGATTATTCCAAAAACCTGATCAGTGAAGAAACACTGACCAAGTTGCTGGCACTGGCGGATGAAACCGGTGTGGCGGACGCGATCAGCGCGATGTTTGACGGTGAGAAGATCAACCGCACCGAAGATCGTGCAGTGCTCCATACAGCACTGCGTAACCGCAGCAATTCACCCATCATGGTGGATGGCGAAGATGTGATGCCAAAAGTGAACGCGGTACTGGCGCAAATGCAGTCGTTTTCCGAGCGTGTGATCAGCGGTGAGTGGAAAGGCTATACCGGCAAAGCGATTACAGATGTGGTTAACATTGGTATCGGTGGCTCAGATCTTGGTCCTTACATGGTGACCGAAGCGCTCGCCGCGTACAAAAACCATTTGAACCTGCACTTTGTCTCTAACGTGGATGGCACGCATATCGCCGAAACGTTAAAAGATCTAAATCCAGAAACCACCTTGTTCTTGGTGGCGTCAAAAACCTTCACCACCCAAGAAACCATGACCAACGCCCATACAGCGCGTGATTGGTTTATGAACGCAGCAGGGGATGAAAGCCAAGTGGCGAAGCACTTTGCCGCGCTTTCTACTAACGCAAAAGCGGTGTCTGAGTTTGGTATTGATACGGCCAACATGTTCGAATTCTGGGACTGGGTGGGTGGTCGTTACTCATTGTGGTCGGCGATTGGTCTTTCTATCTGTTTGGGCGTAGGTTACGACAACTTTGTTGCACTGCTTGACGGTGCCCATCAAATGGATAACCACTTCAAAACCGCACCGATGGCGCAGAACATGCCGGTGCTGTTGGCACTGATTGGTATTTGGTACAACAACTTCCACGGCGCAGAATCAGAAGCCATTTTACCTTACGATCAATACATGCACCGTTTTGCTGCCTATTTCCAACAAGGCAATATGGAATCAAACGGTAAGTATGTGGACCGCAACGGTAATCCGGTTGACTATCAAACCGGCCCAATCATTTGGGGTGAGCCGGGTACCAATGGTCAGCATGCGTTCTATCAGCTGATCCACCAAGGCACCAAATTAATCCCGTGTGACTTTATTGCCCCAGTGCATAGTCACAACGCGATTGGCGATCATCACGCCAAATTGATGGCTAACTTCTTCGCCCAGACCGAAGCACTGGCATTTGGTAAAGATCGAGAGCAAGTGGAAGCCGAGCTAGCAAAAGCGGGTAAATCAGCCGATGAAGTTGCTGCGATCGCACCGTTTAAAGTGTTTGAGGGCAACCGTCCGACGAACTCGATTCTGGTCAATCAAATCACGCCATATACCTTGGGCGCGTTGATTGCGATGTACGAGCACAAAATCTTCACTCAGGGTGTGATTTGGAATATCTACAGCTTTGATCAGTGGGGCGTTGAGCTAGGTAAACAGCTCGCAAACAACATCCTGCCAGAGCTGAACGATAATAACGAAATCGACAGCCATGACAGCTCGACCAATGGCTTGATCAACACCTTTAAGCAATGGCGCCAAGCGTAATCGCTTAAACGGTGAAACGAAAAAAACGCCGCGCAATTGCGCGGCGTTTGTGTATCGAGCCGTGCTGTCTTAGTGATCAAAGCAGATTTCAATGAAGGCAGTACCGTGAGGCGATTTAAACGGCATAATAATCACAGGCCCATCGCTTTTGTGATTGATGGTATGACCTTTACCAGACACCACCATTGGGGTTGCCATCTCAAACTCAAAGCCTTTTTCTGACAGAATACGCTTGGCACCCCCGGTCACCATATTGGTGATTTCACCCACCATGTCAGTGACTTCCTCGTTGATCGAGTCTGCGCGCTCACCGAGCATGCGAAACATGATCTCCAGCGCCATACCTTCGTCAAAGGTCACTGAGAACGACCCTTTGGTTTGTGGGCCAACCATACCGATTAACCCAGAAACATCCCCTTTAGCGATCTCGGATTTCTTTAGGTGAGGCTTCTCAGGC
The DNA here is from genome assembly GCF_001995345.1 of Salinivibrio sp. IB872. NCBI lineage: Bacteria > Pseudomonadati > Pseudomonadota > Gammaproteobacteria > Vibrionales > Vibrionaceae > Salinivibrio > Salinivibrio sp. IB872. The sequence goes on from NZ_MUFO01000049.1 coordinate 15,297, forward strand.
TGAATATCTAACTGTGCCATGGTTTGCAGCACGTTAATCAGCGAGGTCAGGAATGGGTTGACGAATTGTGCTTCCATAAAGAATGTCCGTCCTAATCAATTCAATGTTATTGAGCCAAGCACTGTGCACATGTGCCATGCGTTTCAATCACATGGTGTTGTACGTGAAAGCCCACTTGCTGCGCCTTTTCAAGCAATGCATCCGACAGCTCCTCGGTGTGGCACTCTTCGACCGTACCGCATTGATCGCAAATCAACAGTTGCGAGCAGTGTCCTTGGTGTCCCAAATGGCAACAAGCGATGTAGCTGTTGGTTGACTCCACTTTGTGTACAAACCCCTGCGCTAATAGAAAGTCTAGCGCACGATAAACAGTTGGGGGCTTGGCTTGTGGTTCTGTTTCGCGCAACACATCAAGCAACTCATAGGCACTGATGGCGCGTGAGTAGTTGGCAATAATTTCGTAAACGCGCGTACGTTGTGGAGTAAGCCTTACTCCTCGCTGCTCACAAAGCTGCTGTGCGCGGTGCAGTAACCCAGTGGTATTGGTCATAGCGCCTCAAAGTGCTGACAGTCAGTTTGTTATCTTATCATAGCCACTGGTCAGCGCACCCTGTCTGTCTTTAATCCTATGCGTTATCACACACCTGTAAACACCTTTACGTGTATCGCTTGATCGCGATCAGGCCTCTCACAGTATTGAGCAAAATAAAAACAGTTAACAATCTGCTGATCTTTGAATCGGCTAACTGTTTTCTTGTAGCGAGTCCGTATGATGACAGCGTGCCACAGGCATAAAAAACATACCTTTACATCCATAATAGGAGTATGTACCGATGAAAAAACTGTTAGCCCTCGCCGCACTGGCGTTCGCGTCTGTTTCTACGCAAGCGGCTGCCAACGAGTGTGAGTTAACTGTCACCACCGGTGATAAAATGGCCTACGATCAAACATCGCTATCCGTGCCAGCAAGCTGCAGTGAAGTCACGCTAACGCTTGAGCATCAAGGCTCAATGCCTGTGACCTCTATGGGCCACAACTGGGTGCTGTCGGAAACGTCTAACCTGCAAGACATCGCCATGAAAGGCGCCGGTGCCGGTGCAGATAACGATTATCTGCCACAAGGCGACGATCGCATCTTGGCACACACTAAACTGATTGGCGGCGGCGAAAGCACCACCATCACCTTCTCAACCGAAGGTTTGAAAGGTAAAGACTTAACTTATTTCTGCTCTTTCCCAGGCCACTGGACTGTGATGAAAGGCAAATTCACCATCGAATAAGTCTTGTCGCGAGAGAGCGAGCAACAGGCTCTCTCGCCATTTCATTTGCTCGTCATCTTGCTCGACTAGACTTTGCGGTAAATCGATGTCCGCAGACGGATTGACGGAGCAAGAGGGTGAAAAAACTCCGCTACTATAGTTATAACTTGGCACTCAATGCGATCCCTAATGATTGGTATCGCACATGGATGTGCCGGCAACTGTTGCCCATTTATCAGCAGCATCAATCTGATATCGACCAACGTGTCAGTTATTACAACCGTTTGAATGCCCCTTTTTGTTTGTCGGAGCAATATTGCGATCATCAGACGGGCCGAGTGAGACAAGATCACGGCTCGGTGTATTTTTTAGATATATTGCGAGTGATGCGCTGGTTCCCCAACGGCTTGTTTTTGCATTACTTAGGCGGCGATGTCACGCAACCGCCACTTACGCCAGCCTTTGTAAAAAGCCGTCCCATTCATGGCGACAATCAAAACGCCGTACTACTCAAGCTCAATGCGGTGCGCCATTTTCAATTTATTGATGATCCCGTACCGTTTGGGCAAAAACGCGATAGCGCGGTATGGCGTGGACGCTGCTTTAATCACAAGCGTCGCGAACTTCTTCGCCGCTTTTACACGCATCCTATCATTGATGTCGGAGATACCCGCCCCGCGAATGAGACTGACCAAGCCTATCGAAAAGCCCCGCTAACAGCGCAAGCGCAGTTACAGCATAAGTTTATTCTCAGTGTGGAAGGGAAAGACGTTGCGACCAATTTAAAGTGGATACTGTCATCCAACTCGCTGTGCATCTCACCGCCGCTGGAGTATGAAACTTGGTTTATGGAGGGCCAATTAATCCCCGGGGTTCACTATGCCGAAGTGAACGCAGGTTTTTCCAACCTAGAGGCAGTTATCGATCATTACCTCACCTATCCGCATGAAGCGCAAGCGATCATTCACAATGCACATCAGTGGGTAAATCAATTCCGCGACCGACAAAAAGAGGCGGTGATCAGCTACTTAGTGGCAGAGAAATACTTTCGGCTTTCGCAGCAAGTCAGAGAACGAACTGACGATGCTTTTTGACTGAGCGTGTATGCGAAGTGAGAAAGTGATAGAGGCATAGATTGCTGATATATAGTACAGTTGAGTGTGTCCTAGCGCCCAAAGAGGCGCTTTTTCAGTTGGTTTAGGGAGGAATCGTCATGGTAGATGAGGCTAACTCTGTTGAAAGTCGAAGACCTAGTATCGCTCTGATACTTGGTATCATCATTTTCCCCTTTGTTTTCGTATGGTTTTTACTTGGTCGTACTTACACAAGGAAGGCAAGAGTCATCGGATTCGGGTACCTGTCTTTTCTAGGTGTTTTGCTTTTACTGCCATCCGGCAGTAACCATGAAAGTAGTAATGTCCAATCGTTAGTGGGCTTTATTTTATGGTGCGCGATCGGCTTTGGTATATATAAGCTGATATGCCTAGTCAAAAGTAAGATCGCATCCTTAAAGCCACCTCCATCCCAAGGCGTAAAGCCTGCAAAGGTTCATCAAGATATAGAGTCTTCAATTCCGTATGAGAAACCGTTCTCTGAAAAAGATGAATCGAAAGCTCGGGCTATTGCTCGCTGGGAAAAAACATTAAGCACTATCTGGGAAGGAAGCACAGCAGATGTTTCTTTCGATTACACAGACAGTCAAGGCGAGCGGTCACACAGAGAAATCTCTCCAACTAAGTTATGTGTGAATGACAAAAAAGAGCAGTACCTTTTCGGTATTTGCCATACAGAAGGTGAAGAACGTAGCTTTAAAGTTGCTCGTATCGAAAAAGTTTTCTCAACGGGTAAGAGGTATAGTTTTGAAGACTGGTGCTTTAATCTTCTCAGGTTAGATATAGCATCTCCAACGCCTCAACCATCTAGACCACCTCGTAAAAAACGAAGTACGAATAGCGGCGCATTTGAGATTACGTTTACCGGTTTGCCAGAAGCAGAAAAAATGCAATTGAGTGAAATGGCAGAAGAGGCAGGTATGGTGGTGCGAAAGAGTGTCACTAAGAACCTCAATGCGATTTGCTATGGTGGTAGAGCAAGCTCCGCAAAACTCGAGAAAGCACAAGCTCAAGGCGCTTTTGTTATTACACCTCCAGAGTTTGAAAAACTATTAGAAACCGGTGAGATAGAATAAGGACGAACGAATTTATGATGGACGTTCCAAAATCAATTCTTGAACATTCAAAAGACCGCCTGAGGCAACCATTCCTCGGTGCCTTTACTTTTTCATTCGCCACTTTTAATTGGGATATTTTTTATTATCTTTATG
>NZ_MUFO01000005.1:0-104306 GCF_001995345.1 Salinivibrio sp. IB872
AATAATCGATGTGGAATAATCGATGTGGGGACATTTAATATACGAAAGGTTAAACTAAACAACCCTGTCACAGTACTCGTATAAAACTGGGTAAGCATCAGAATAGGCATTTGTGTAGCACCTGAATCACAAAGCCCCCCTAATACACTATATTTAGGTAACTTGTCATACTTCTTTACTTGGATTTTTATATCTATCGCACTCACATTTTTAAATATTCTTTGGTGATTATTTTCTCTACCGAGTAAATAGATTACGGATGAAAATAGCCCGATAACTTGCCCTATTATCAAGCCACCAAACACTTTGAAATAACCGAGTGAAATTTGCGTAACACCTTGCCAACCACTTTGCGACACGCGAGATACAGCAGTATGTCTAAACCTCTTGTGTCGATTATTCCAATATGTGAGAGCTTGATAAATACCTTTTAGCAAGACTGATATCGGAACTAGGTATAACCAAGGAGCTATTTCTTCGTTACCTAATAGTGTTGCAAGTTCAGCATTCCATATAAAAATGGGAATACTAATAACTGTAGATATGGACATAGCTATTAAAACTGATGCCTGCAATAAAGCTCGGGCATCTTCATCCTTTTCTGGAAGCATAATAGCTATTTCATAACGCCCAGTTGCTACCACTCCTAATATTGATATGACCGCACTATATAGGGCTAACAGACCAAAATCTGTAGGTGAGAACATTCTCGTAAGGATAGGAATTAAAGCTATTGGAATTGCCTGTCCTATCACTGTGCCTGTCATTAACGTCAAAACGTTTTTGGAGAACTCATTCTTGATCAAAATATTAGATTCTTAATCTAGCTATAAAAATATAGTGGCTGATAACGATCATTAAAACGGATTACTCAAGATAGTCCGCATATGAGTTAAGACAAGTTTCCAATTATACGCTCTATATCATTGCCATCCATATATGGATGCATTGGCAAGCTTATAACTTGCTCGGCCACTTTATCTCCCACGGGCAACTGAATATGGTGGTCAGCCACCGCAGGTTGCTTATTGAGCGGGATTGGATAATGCACAGCTGTCGGAATACCAGCCTCTTTAAGCTTAGCTTGCACAGCTTCACGGTTTTCAATACGAATGGTGTATTGCGCCCAAGTTGAGATATTGTGCTCTTCCACGTAAGGCGTGGTGTAAATACCCATTTCGTTAAGTAGTTGGTTATAGCGGCTTGCGACTTGATTTCTCAGCTCAATTTCTTTGGCAAAGATCTCGAGTTTTGGCAGTAAAATTGCCGCTTGTAGCGTATCTAAGCGACTATTGACGCCCACTCTAATGTGGTGATAGCGGCGATCTTGGCCATGACGTGCGATTTGTCGCATGACAAGGGCAAGCTTATCGTCATTGGTGAAAATCGCGCCGCCATCACCATAGCACCCGAGCGGTTTACTTGGGAAAAAGCTGGTGCAAGCAATGGTGGTTAAGTTGCATGAGCGTTTATCTTTATAGCTAGCGCCAAAGCTTTGGGCCGCATCTTCAATCACCGGAATATTGTGTTTTTCAGCAACGGCATTGATCGCATCATAATCCGCACATTGACCATAGAGCGACACCGCCATAATTGCTTTAGTCTTGCTAGTAACCGCTGGCTCAATGGCTTCGGGGTTGATGTTGTAAGTGCGCTCATCAATATCAACATACACGGGTTTTGCGCCCAGTAACGCCACCGTCTCTGCCGTCGCTATATAGGTAAAGCCTGGGATAATTACTTCATCACCCGGCCCTACTTCAAGCGCCATCAATGCGATTTGTAGTGCATCGGTACCATTTGCCACGCTTATGCAATACTGAGCTCCGCAAAATTCACTTAGTTTTTGCTCTAACTCATCAACTTCGGGCCCTAGAATATACTTGCCATGTGATAATACATTTTGAATCGCGGTATCGATTTTTTCTTTTATTTTAGCCTGCTGGGCGGCCAAATCTATAAATTGCATGATTAAATTTTCTCTAGCATTGAGTCAGTCAGTTGGTAAATGTCACCCGTGTGAGGACAAGTTGCTTGCGCATTACCAATCAGCGGCAAATCGAGCTGCTCACCGTATTCACTCATCCAACCGATTTGTTTAGCGGGCACACCCACCATTAAGGCATAAGCCGGCACGTCTTTATTGATCACCGCACCTGCGCCAATAAACGCAAACTTGCCTATATTTACGCCACAAACAATGGTGCAGTTCGCGCCTAGGGTGGCGCCTTTTCTTACCCAAGTATCTTTGTACTCATCCTTACGCTCAATAAGAGAGCGAGGATTATAGACGTTGGTGAACACCATGCTCGGACCACAAAACACGCCTTCTTCTAAATGCACATTGTCATAGACAGAGACGTTATTTTGTACTTTGCAGTTATCAGCGATGGTGACTTTGTTACCGACGAAAACATTTTGACCTAGTGAGACGCCTTGGCCTATCTTGGCGCCACTGCAAACGTGAACAAAATGCCACACGCGCGAGCCACTTCCAATTTGTGCGCCCTCATCAACGATAGCACTTTCATGTTTATAATATTCCATGTTTTATCTACTTTTAACGGCGTATTATTGGCTATAAGCGTAAATCGGATTCGCCGATTTCTAGCACATGTTTGACATCGTAAAGGACGTGTTGAGGCTTACCAAGCGCCCGTAACTCGTCCTCACCCATCAACTTCATCTCTGAGTGATCAACAGCCAAAACAATCGCATCATAAGTGCTTGGAGATAAATGAGTAATAAGCTCAATACCGTATTCATCTTTTACTTCAGCGGAATTCGCCCAGCTGTCGTAAACATCAACGCTCATATTAAAGTCTTTAAGTTCTTTGATAATATCAACAATCTTTGTGTTGCGTACATCAGGGCAATCCCCTTTAAAAGTGATCCCCATAACTAATACACGAGCTTCATCAATGTGAATTTTTCGGCGGGACAACGCTTTTACTAGCTGAGTAGCAACATACTCCCCCATACCATCATTGATTCGCCGTCCTGCAACAAGAATTACTTCAGGACGATAGCCCACCTCTTGTGCCTTGAACGTCAAATAGTAAGGGTCAACACTGATGCAATGACCACCTACAAGACCCGGTTTAAAAGGTAGAAAGTTCCACTTCGTACCTGCGGCTTTCAACACCTCTTCCGTATCTATTTTTAGTTTATTGAAGATTTTAGAAAATTCATTAATGATAGCTATATTCAGATCACGCTGTGTGTTTTCAATCACTTTAGCGGCTTCTGCGACTTTCATCGATGAAGCTTTGTGTGTACCTGCAGTAATAATTTGACGATATACGTTATCGACAAACTCCGCAGTTTCTGGCGTTGAACCTGAAGTGATTTTAACAATCGTCGGTAAGCGGTTAACTTTATCGCCGGGATTAATACGCTCTGGGCTATAGCCAGCAAAAAAATCTTGATTGAAGACCAACCCTGAAAGCTTCTCAATAATTGGGATACATATTTCTTCTGTCGCACCAGGGTAGACGGTCGATTCGAATACAACAATATCTCCTTTACTCACCACACTTGCTAAAGCCTGAGAGGCTTTTTTAAGCGGTGTAAAGTCTGGCGTTTTTTCTTCTGTAATCGGTGTTGGGACAGTCACAATGTAAAAATTACACTGCGAGATATCTGCTAGCTGGCTTGTATATGCAAGGAGTTCGGCTTGCGCCAGTTCCTCATCGGTACACTCTTTCGTCGAATCATGTCCAGCTAAGAGCTCTTTTACTCGGTCCTCTTTTACATCGTAGCCAATCGTTGGGTATTGCTTACCAAATTCAACAGCAAGAGGTAGTCCAACATACCCTAACCCTATTACCGCAATTTTTAAGTTGTGCAACTCCATAGTTCTCTTCTCTATTTTTTAATTTAAAGAGGTATTATTAAAGATCGAGTGGTAAACCAATGGTTGATTTATCTCGACCAGAGCGGTAAATTGCAGTAAGGAGTTCTAGTGACTTCAAGCCTTCTCGACCATCGGTTTCAGGCAAAGCTCGTCCTCTCAGAACATCTGCAACATTTTGGAAGTATGGTGGATGACCAAATCCATAAACAGACGTAGTCTCGTAATTGGCGTTCGTTATTTCTTCATCATATTCTTTGTGATCATCAAATTTCCATTCTTGAATATCATTAATTGCAACACCGCCAATTCTTACGGTTCCCTTTTCTCCCAATATTGTAATCGAGCCCTCATAATTTTTAGGATAGGTACACATGGTGACAGCCATTGAGCCTAATGCCCCATTCCGCCACTTAATATTCACAACACCTGTATCTTCAACTTCGATATCTCTATGTGTTGAGAGCATTGCATGAATATCCTCAACCGGCCCTATTAACCAATGCAACAAGTCAACATAGTGGGTTGCTTGGTTCATGAAAGCGCCACCATCCATGTGCCATGTACCTGACCATTCCGCGCGATCGTAATAGTCTTGAGGTCGAGTCCAAAAAACATTTAAATGTGCCATATATATGCGGCCAAAACGTTTTTCATCAATGGCACGCTTTAGTAATTGAAGTGTGGAGTTACGACGGTTTTGCTTTACAACAAAAAGTTTTACACCTGCATCTTCACAAGCTTTGGTCATAGCTAATCCGTCGCTCCACTTTGTTGCCATTGGCTTTTCTGTTACAACGTTTACACCATGCGCGGCAGCTTTGATTGTATGCTCGGCATGAATACCAGAAGGCGTACAAAGAGTCACTAGATCAAGATCTTGTTCTTCAAGCAAAGCATCAAATGATAAATAGCCGGGGACTTGGTACTCCCTTTTATGTTTTTCTAATACTTCTGGATTGTTATCACAAACAGCAACTAGCTCATATTCATCGCTTAACTGCTCGATGGAGCCGAAGTGATTTTTAGAAATTCTTCCACAACCAACAACGGCGATGCGTATTTTTTTATCATGTTCTACCATGCTAATGCTCCCCTGTTTGAATAACAGGATCAGTTAACTTTTTTATAAATCGAAAAAGTACTTTGCAAACGTTGTTGACCCAATTTTGAGTATAAAATACGACTGCAAAGATACGTTACTTGATGTAGGAATGAAGAGTGAAGGAAGACGCTACCGCCATGAGGTTTCGCTCCCCCAATGCGCGTTAAACGTTATATTCATATTCTTGTAACAACAGGGCTAAACCCATGATTATGAGTTTACTTACAAAGAAGGGTTGGAAAAGAGCGAGGCAACTAAAACAAGAAGGCGCTCAAAGTACGAGCGAAAAATGAAAAAAAAGCGACCATGATGTTTGATATTTGATCATAATTGTACTACTCCACTCACTTCGTAACATTTTGAAAACACTCTAGGAGCTCGCGCTGACTGTCTGGCTCACCATGAATAAGGTGGATTTGCTCGGGGGGAGGCTGAATGCCGTGCACAAAGTTGACTAAGTCGGCTTGGTCAGCATGGGCTGAGTAGCCCGATAGGGTGTGAATTTGGGCTTGAACGTTTATCGTTTCATTGTCTATCCAAACTTGCTTTTTTCCTTGTTGAAGCTCACGCCCTAGGGTGTGTTGGGCTTGGTAGCCGGCAAGGATGATGTCCGTGCGCGGGTCAGGGAGTAATGCAGTCAAATAGTTCATGATTCGCCCGCCTTGGCACATGCCGGAAGCGGCCACCACAATGGCGGGTTCTCCGGTCTGTTTGAGGCGATTCACTAGCGCTTGGTGTTGGCTGTGTGCATCAATGGTAATGCATTGGTCAAACGCTAACGGATGGCGGTGTTGATTCAGTTTAGCGTTGGCTTCTTTGCTCCACAGTTTTTTGAAGTGGCGATATTGGCGCGTGACCTGTTGGGCCATGGGTGAGTCGAGAATGATAGGAAGCGCATTATCTAGCTGTTTTTGATAAATCAGCTGTTCGATATCAAAGAGCAATTCTTGGGTACGACCCACACTGAATGCGGGGATCAGTATCGCGCCTCCATCTTGCAATGAATGCTGAATAATCGCCTCGAGCCGCTGTGAACGCGTCGCGACGGATTGATGTGTTTTGTCTCCATAAGTGGATTCGAGATAGAGAATGTCTGCGCGCGCAGGCGGTTTAGGATCGGGTAATAGCGGTGTATTGCTTGGGCCTAAATCTCCTGAGAACACCACGCGCCGCTCATCAGGCAGTTTTAACTCCACATACGCTGAACCCAAAATGTGCCCGGCGGGTTGAAGGCGCAAATACGTCGCTGACTGCCCTTTTTGCTTTGGTTTTAGTCGGTGCCAAGTATTATAAGGTAGGTAAACCATCAACTGGCTAATACGCTCTAGTATCGGCTGGCGATCGCCATGGCGCATGTTCAATTGCAGTTTTAATGTATCATCAATCAACAGTGGCACCAGTGCCGCCGTCGCTTCGGTGCAGTAAATGGGTCCAGAAAACCCCGCCGCCAGTAACCAAGGCAGCAAGCCACAGTGGTCAATATGCGCATGGGTAAGAATAAGCGCATCGATACCCTTGCCATTGAGGTGCACTCTCGCCTCTCGCGCTTCGTCACCTTGGTATTGGCCGCAATCAATCAGCAAGCGTAAACCACTCGGTTTAATATCTAGCTGATGGCATGAGCCCGTCACCGTACGATAGCCACCATGGTGGATGACGGTGAGGATGTCGTTATCGATGGAAGTATTGGGCATAGGCTGTCCTTTTTGGAGCGTCTCTTTCCATATTCAATCTCTTATCATCTTATTCATCATTTGTTCTATCAATGGGCTTGGGTGGCCATTGTCGTCAGTAAGAAAGTAAGTGTGTCCCCAGCTTGGGTCGAATTGGTCGTTAAAGGCATCGCAGTCGGTTACCGTCACCTTGTGAGCAGGAAACACATCAAGGTTTTCTGGCCCTGTCATCCCCAGACGCCGAGTGATGGTACGATGACGCATGTTGACCACTTTGGAGGCAGCCATGGCTAAATCGTCTGCGGCATAATAAATGTGGACTTGTTTAGCCGCATCCAGCACAGTTCTGCCCGGCTGCTGAGGTTCTAAGGCTTGATTATCAACATCCGCCGCCACCATAAAAATATGTCGGAACCATTGTGGCATGGTATCCAGCCCCGCGTGTTGATGCCAATGGTGAAAGGTACTGATTAAGGTTCGGTTTCCCATAGAATGCGCCAGTATATTCATACGTCGCTTGCAGGGGCTCGCTTGTTGTTCTGGAGCGCGACGCCATTCATCAAACATCGCCAGTAAGCGACTAAAAGCCAGACCAGACGCCGTGGCCGCCAGTTGATCGTCCCAGTAATCATCAATCATGCCGAGCCGACCATCGTCATCACAGGGCCAGATGATCGGTACGACCATAATGGCGTTGGGTGCAATTCTGTCAAATTGAACCTGAAGCGTGTGGGCCATCGGAAAAACATGGCGCTCCATGTGATTGTTATAGCCATGAAGTAAAAAGAGGATCTGGGTTTGGGTGGGTAAGGCTTTTAATCTCGCCATAAACGGCGCCGCTGTCAGCTCTTGATATTCACCCTGTCCCGCGCGCTGGCAAAAATACACCCATTTCGATATATCGGTGTTTTGATGATCAAAACTCAACCAACGGCTGGCCTCACTTTTCGGTCCCTGTTCAGGAATACGGCTGGTGATAAATAACATAGCATCATCGACGGATTATGAATGTAGGGTGAGGATACGTAAGGTCGATGGTTAAGTTGTATGGTGTTAAGAGAGTTTTGCGAGGGAGGGAGCGAAAAGCGCTAGCTCAGCCAATGACACCACCGAAATATAAAACAGTCGTAGGAAGTGTGGCTTGATGATTTTATAACGATTTCAGTTCATAGTTCAAATTCCGTATGCATTCCCACGCAGGAGCGTGGGAACGAGTAAACTCGGATCCTAGACCCTCACTCATCGCTTAATCTGCGCCAAACAGATCACGAGTGTAGACTTTGCTTTCTACATCTCGAATTTCATCGACCATCCGGTTGGCAACAATCACATCCGCGCGCTGTTTAAAGCTGTCCAGATCAGTGATCACTTCGGAGTTAAAGAAACTTTGTTCTTCAAGTACAGGTTCATAAACGATAACGTCAATCCCTTTCGCTTTAATGCGCTTCATAATTCCTTGGATCGCCGAGGCGCGGAAGTTATCTGACCCTGCTTTCATCACTAAACGGTATACACCGACTACCGCCGGCTTTTTAGCAATAATGGCATTGGCAATAAAGTCTTTGCGAGTGGTGTTCGCATCGACAATCGCTTGGATAATGTTGTTAGGCACATCTTGATAGTTAGCCAGGAGTTGTCGGGTGTCTTTTGGCAGGCAGTAACCGCCGTAGCCAAACGAGGGGTTGTTGTAGTGATCGCCAATGCGTGGGTCGAGTCCGACGCCTTCAATGATTTGCTTTGCATCTAAACCATGAGACTCGGCATAACTATCTAACTCATTAAAGTATGCAACGCGCATCGCTAGGTAGGTATTGGAAAAAAGTTTGACCGCTTCCGCCTCGGTGGAGTGCGTGAATAGTACCGAGATATCTGTTTTGATGGCTCCTTGTTGCAGCAGACTGGCAAAGGTGCGCGCACGATCTGAGTCTTCACCGACAATAATACGCGAAGGATATAGATTGTCGTATAGCGCTTTGCCTTCACGTAAGAATTCCGGTGAGAAGAGAATATTATCGCAACCAAATTTTGCTTTAATCCCTGCTGTGTAGCCGACCGGAACAGTGGATTTGATCACCATCACCGCATCCGGATTAACCGCCATCACATCCTGAATAACCGCCTCAACTGAGCTGGTGTTAAAGTAGTTGGTTTCGGGGTCGTAATCAGTGGGTGTTGCGATCACAACAAAATCAGCGTCTTGATAGGCCTGTTTTTTATCTAGCGTCGCGACAAAATCGAGCGGTTTTTCTTTCAGAAAACGCTCGATCTCCGCGTCTACAATCGGCGATTGCTTGTTATTCAACAGGTTGACCTTCTCTTCGACGATATCAAGGGCAACCACTTGATTGTGTTGCGCCAGTAGCATGGCATTCGACAACCCGACGTAACCTGTTCCTGCAACGGCAATTTTCAACATAAGCACTCTCTATTTTTGATGGCGGTTCCATGTAAATCGCAGCAATATAATGACAAGACCTAGCATACCACCAACAAAAGTACCGAATATTACAATTAATACCCGCTTAGGCTTATCGCGAGACAATGGCTTTGACGGCATCTCTAGCACACTAAAAGGCTGTATTTTTTTTTGTTTGATATTTATCATTTTCAAGTTCGCTATTTTAGCCAAGAGCGTACTCAGTTTTGGCTCTAAAATACTCGGGTCCTTGAGGCTTTTGAGTATCGATAGCTTAGCTGAAATAGCATTGACGCCAAGATGTATAGGAAATAACTCTTGATTGCTCTGATTAGGAATAGGTGTATTAATATCCGCAGACTGAGCAATTTTGAGGGCATTTTCAGTTCGTTCTATTTCTTGTTTTAGCGTATTCTTAGCAATCAACTTTAAGCTGCCTCTTTGGCGCTCTATAGCCAATGTTTCGCTTTTCACGATTGAGGATAGATCGCTATATAGCTGTTCATTCAGCCGACTGCTCACAAAGGAAATATAATCAGTAAGCAAAATGTAGCTACTCTCTGCAGTCACAGATTGAACTGATATAATATCTCTCATCGAGAGTCTATCTTGCTCAATCTTAAAACGGTTCAGCCAGCTTTGATAAAATTGACGACCAGAAACATCGTCTTGCGACATAGTAGCACCTTGAGCGCCAAACATCTTTTTTATCCTTTGGAATTCTTCGTTTTGATTAAAGAAATCAAGTTTTGTTTGGGTCGCACTGAATAATGATGTAAATCGCAAAAATATATTTTCTTGATCGGCCAGATCAGATAACTGTTTATTGAGAACAGTTACATTTTTTTCATCTGATTCTGTTGCTGCGTTAAATATTGGTTGATATTGATTAACTTGCTCCTGAAATTCAGATATATCGGTAACACTAGGTAGTGATATCTCCGCTTTGCTTGACCACCACTCTTGTGCCTGCAACGCATAAAAAATCGCACAAATGGAAAATAATAAAGTAAAAGTGATAATAGTAAGCTTTCCGGCCCATATTGCTGAACAGAGCTCTCTGATATCAATCTCATCCTCGTGCACCTGATAAAAAGTAGGAGGCGTCATGTTTTGCGGTGCTACAGCTTGATTTTTATCGTCCACACTTTTTCCTTGGCTATCTTTTTTAGTCCATCACTATAGGGAGCGTGCTTTATAGCAGTACCCCTGTAACTAGTTTTCTTTTCTATCATAGTGTCCCAAACGCATTTGCAAACCTATAAAGGTTCATCTTTTGCGCTACTTCTCGTGTTTTCTGATATAAAGTCTGAAACTAGCGTCCCATAAAAAACGGGCCGCCATGGCCCGTTGGTTTCCTATTGAGGCGCAAAGAGGTTCACTGAGGACGATTACGGCTCTCAGCAATATCAAGGCGCGCCGAGGCAACTTGTGGAGACTGGCGCACTTTATCCAAGGTGGCGAGGATATCATGCTGGCCCGCAGCACTGAGCTGCCCTAACTTCGCACGCTCGTCAAAGTAGGTGACGTTGAGCTTGAAAGCTTCTGCCAAGTCATAAATGGAACCATGGCTCAGCAAAACGGTGATATTACCTGTCACTTTCCCTACACTGCGAGTCACTTCGTTATAAACCGTACTCCCCGCTTGCAGCGGTTGGTTATTTAGGTTTACCCCTTTGTAACTTTGCAGTTCAGGTAAATCGGATAAGGTGGCATTCTCTCCGAGCTTCTCGGCAATGGCTTGCTCCGCGGTGGTCGCTTTACGCTCGATAGGTTGCACTATCGAAGATTGCGCCGGTTGCTGAATGCTACCCATGTCACTTGCGTTTGCAGCACCACTTATTCCCATTGCAGTGATAACAATCATTACGGCTGTTTTCATGATGAACTCCTTTCTATCAATCTGGTTGCTGTCAATGGGATCAGTGGCCATAGACGCGAATTTGTGCTGCAGTCAATTGGCTGGGTACGTGATTATTGTATATCTCACCAAAATCGGCGCGATTTGTATCGACAATATCAACCGTCCATTGGCCATATACGGTTTCGCCTAAAAAGGTATTGGCCAACATAGGTCCACTAATATGATACGCATATCCTGGATGGTCACTGTTACCTAACCCTTGATAGGCACCTAAAGACGTGCGCGACGTAGCGAGGATTGCTTCGGTACCCGACGGAGACGTCACTTTAATTGCGATATCTGACGCGGCTGTGCTTCCAGTCAGGTCTCCGTTGCTAACGGCGGTTAAATCGGCATTTTCAATATTAAAGCCAAATTGCAGTCCTTCAATGGTCAGATTGCTTTCAAGACGGCTTTCATCAAGCGTAAAGCGCAAGCTGGTCCCTTTTGCATCCGCATCAGGGATGCTGAGCGGCGCGGATGGGGACACATCGATCCACTCACTTTCTACTAATGGCGGTAATTTGATCGGGTTCTGGGTCGCCATCTCAATCGCTTTTCCGGCATTCACACGCCCGAAACCGTACTTATTATTAAACGAGAACCCTGCTGCGTTATCGACCCATCCCAAATGTACGGGAACGGTACGCTGACTGTCTTCTCCCCCTACCAACAGTGAGATAGGCTTATCGTTGACATCAATCTTGTCAGAAGTTGCCGCGAGAATATAACGGATTTGTCGCCACGTAAGCTGCGGATTGGCCTGCGCTAACAACGCAACCACACCAGTCACATTCGGCGCAGCAGAAGAGGTACCATTGAAGGTATTGGTGTAATTACATGATGGATTCACGTCACGGTTAAGGTCGCTCCCCGGTGTATTAAATGGCCAAACTCGGGCATGAAAATCCTCAACGCCAAGCGATGCCAAAAAGGCCCCGTTCGATTGTTCAAATTCATCGACCGCCGCTTGACTGGCATAACCACGCTGACACGACATTTGATCGGTTGTCACCATGGCGGGCTCTGTCGTACCGTATTCACCGCCTGGCGCAGCAACCCAAAGACTGGAACCTGCCGTCGAGTAGCTCGATTTTTTACCTGCCGTGGTCGTCGCCCCCACCGTCACAGTGTAAAAGCTAGCATTAGCGGGATCCCAGTTGCTGTCATAGCAACTAAGAACACGTGATTGTCCAGATACAATACCGTTTTGAGCATCATCGCAAAGTTGATTGCCTTCAGCCCAGCTTTGCGTCGACTCAAAGGCATTCCCTGCCGATTTAATATTCAACGCCCCCAAGCCTTGGCGAAGGTATTGTGTGGGGTAACGGTACATGGTTTCATCCATCGTCTCTGTCGGAATAAACGCTGGCGCTGAAATACCATAACTGCGGTTGAACGCGGCGATGTTTTCGTTTTCGCTAATCCCTGAACCTGTCATGCCATAGCTTGCCGCTTGGCTTGCGCTGGACTGTTCCTCAAGATAATTCATACCAATCAGATTGGCGTCGGGCGCGATCCCGCGTCCACCTAAGCCGTTCCAGCCTTTTGCCGCAATTAAACCGGCGACGGATGTGCCATGGTCGCCACCGGTACCGGTCGCTGTTGGGTCACTAGAGTCATCCACAAAGTTAATCGAACGATTCGGCAATACATTATCAACGAGATCCTCATGGGCAATCGCCATTCCCGAATCCACCACAACAGTCGTTACCTGTTGGCCGGTAATGTTTTGTTGATGTGCCGCTAACACATTCATGTCTTCACCAGAGACAAGAATGCTCGGGTCGTATTGATAACGGCGACGCGCTTCCTCTTCACTCATTCCTTGTGCCGTGCGTAAATCTATCCATGCTTGATACGTTTGCGCTTGCATGGCGTAACCGGTCTGACCGGTGTTATTGAGATGCCACTGTTCGGAAAATAACGGATCGGACTTAAAATCGCCGCTAATAGTCACCGACCCACGTAATATTTGATCTGCCGTCGTCAGCTCATAAGAGATTGTTCGGTTTTGGGTGGCATTGATTGGCACATAGAGCACCGTTTTATTGGTGAGATCGGCATTCACGAGACCGTGTGAGAAGAGGTATTGGTCGCGAGTATTCTTCGTCACTTCGGTATTTTTCTCGAAGAATTTTATAGCCTCTACCGTGGTGTTTTGAGGGAGAATTTGCAGTGGCAATCCCACCCCCTGCTTCATTTCTGTTGCTTCAAATGTTTGAGGCTCCATGGTCGTAACCGGTTTGGTATCCTCGTCTTGCGTATTACAGCCTGAAATGGCTGATAACACGAGTACTGCGAGCAGTCCTCGCTTCATTCCATTGTTTTGCATTTAATTCCCTTATTATTCACTTCCATGTAAAAGGAAAAATTAAACTACGGAACGTTAAACAAAAACTCAACATAAAAATATCAATTTGAAATAATTTTCTGTTATTTGGTGTATCCTTAGTGATGTCAGGATGTTTTATTCCATGCATTATTTAGGTTTATTATGAAATCTATTAATTTATTTGCACTCATTAAAACGATTACACTCACTCTATTAATGAGTTTTATGTTATTAGGATGTCAATCAATCGCACCCAAAGACCCAGAGTCTGCGAGTAATTCCGCTATTAGTAACAACCAAGTCAGTGAAAGTGTGCCACCTAAAGTACAGCATAAACGCCTAAGGGAAACGCTTCTTGCCGTGAGCCATCAAACGTACGCAGAAACGCTCGATCAATGCCGGTATTTCCCAATGGGTTATTCACCATGTGAAGGTCCGGCTCGCTATATTGTTTACTCCATAAAAACGATGAGCCCAGCAGAACAAGCCAAGCTATTACAGCAGGTTGAGGAATATAATCAGCTGGATCAGTTTATTCAGGAGCTACGTCCTATTGCATCACACTGTCAGCCTAAGCCAGTACCGCGCTTTTCACTGATCAATAATCAGTGCCGAGACGCAAACCCATTACTCAAACCACTACCAATGAGTGACAGTAACCAAATGTGAAACCCGCATAAGACATCACCGCGACATGTAAGCGTTCCGGTAATATTGGTATTTCTCGCACAAGCATTACGCGAGTGGTTGTAAGAAGAGAACGGTAGATAGCAAAAAACCGCCACGAGGGCGGTTTTTTTAAAATGGCGGTGAGAGAGGGATTCGAACCCTCGATACGTTGCCGTATACACGCTTTCCAGGCGTGCTCCTTCAGCCACTCGGACACCTCACCATATTTTTTTAGCGCTAAGAAGCTAAAGCCATCTGCGCTAACGGGGGTGTACTATAGTGAGTTGCCGCCTTGGGGTCAACCGGTTAAGCACCTTTATCGGTGCGAATGACTGCTTTCTCACCACATCTACCCTAATTCGCTTATTCGCAGGCGCATTTGGAATGGAAAGACGTGGGATTCCATGATGTAACAACGCAAGCGAGAACGAAAACTGTTAAACTCCACCCATCAACGATAACAGCTGGCTGAGACTTGTAATGACTTTATCTGAATTTCTTGCCCAACATGCCGATAGCGACAAGCTATTGAATGAGATGCAAACCCGTGGCGTCGTTACCGCCATGGCGGCTGCCCCCCATGTGATTAGCCCGAGTGAGTGGCTACCTGTACTTTGGGGCGGTGAAGAACAAGCGCCGTTTGAAAATCACGAGCAATTTGAAGACTACGCGAACCTGATTGWCGATATTTGGAATGAACAGCGCCAACAGCTGTTAGACAAACAATGGCACTGRCCAGAAGGTTGTGCTCTTGATGATGCAGAGGTCGTCAACCAAGCAACACGTGATTTTGCCGAAGGCTTGCTCCAAGGCTGGAGTTTAACGCGTGATGATTGGGAAACCTTGATGCCGGAAAACACCGAAAGCAATGCCCTTCTCGGCGGTGTCGTGCTGTCAATCAGCTTGCTCTATGATCCAGAAACGGCGCTATCCACCATGGAAGCACAAGGCGCAGAAGAGTTAGCACAGTTTGAAGAAATATATAATGCGATGCCAATCATGTTATGTGGCCTTACACATCACGGTGCGACGCTAGCAGAAGCGCAAGAATAACGCCGCTACTTATGCGATGGCATTAAAACCATCAGTGTCGCTACCATAATAAAAAAGCGTTCCCAAGGCTGGCCCATAGGAACGCTTTTTCTATTCAAGCTTCACCGCTAGCAACATAACATGTAGCAGTGCGCTTCTTTTATTGCCCTTTCATTTCCGCGGCAAAGTTAAGCATCCGATTAAGAGGGATTAACGCCTTTTCACGTAATGCTGCATCCACGTGGATTTCATGCTGCTTGCCACCGTTTTCGAGCGCGTTTTCTATCGCTTTCAAGCCGTTCATGGCCATCCAAGGACAATGGGCACAGCTTCGACAGGTCGCGCCCGCGCCGGCTGTGGGTGCTTCAACGAGCTCTTTTTCCGGCACCATTTGCTGCATTTTGTAGAAAATGCCTTTGTCGGTGGCCACAATCAGTTTTTTGTTCGGCAAGGTTTGCGCCGCTTTAATCAGCTGACTGGTCGAGCCCACCGCATCGGCCATTTTCACCACGCTCGCCGGTGATTCCGGGTGAACCAAAATCGCCGCGTCTGGATAAAGATGCTTCATTTTCTCAAGCGCTTGGGCCGAGAATTCATCATGCACCACACATTCACCCTGCCATAGCAGCATGTCAGCGCCGGTTTCTTTTTCAATATAAGCGCCAAGATGGCGATCGGGACCCCAGATGATCGGCTTGTCTTGACTGTCTAGGTGCTCGACAATTTCTAACGCAATACTCGAGGTCACTACCCAATCGGCACGCGCCTTGACAGCGGCAGACGTATTGGCATAGACAACGACAGTGTGATCAGGGTGCGCATCACAAAACTTGGTGAACTCATCCGCCGGACAACCCAAGTCCAGTGAGCACTCCGCGTCCAGTGTAGGCATTAATACCGTTTTTTCGGGAGTCAGAATTTTGGCTGTTTCGCCCATAAAGCGAACGCCAGCCACAATCAGGGTTTTGGCTGGATGTTGATTGCCAAAACGGGCCATCTCTAATGAGTCCGCGACGCACCCGCCTGTTTCTTCGGCGAGCGCTTGGATCTCTGGGTCCGTGTAATAGTGAGCGACCAGCACAGCATCTTTTTCTTTTAGCAGTTGTTTAATGCGTGCAACATGTTGTTTTTTCTCAGCGTCACTCAATGCCACAGGTTTCGGCGGAAAGGGATAAACCCTTTGCGACGTTTCAATCACTTGGCTCATGGGATTACTCATGCTTACTTCCAGTCCGGGTAGTATAACGTGAGTGGGGCTGGAGTCCTAGGGCGGAGGTTCTAGGTCCTAGACGACGGAATACGGAAAAAGTATATCGTAGTCAGTTTTATACCATCACCGCTAATAGGACTTTTTATTTACTTGACTTGCTTGGCTTCTTCTTTGATCCGCTTGATAAGCTCAGACGATTGGACTTGATTTTTGAGTACAATATCAACAGTGTAGGGGAGTGTCGATTGTTCAAGCTGATCTTGAATGATGGCAACATCATTAAGTGTCAACGTATCGCCCTCAATCAGAATGTCGATATCGGAATTGTCTCTAAATGAACCGGTTGCGCGAGAGCCAAACACCCAAGCATATCTGACTTTAGGGTGACTGAATACAAAATCATGGATCAGCTGGTATTGGTGTGGCTTTAGCCCCATCCCCCTTGCAAGCGTGGCATTATTGTCCACTTTTTTTCTCCAAATAATGCATAACGTCGGCAATGATCGGTGCGTAATGTTTGACGATCAGCCTTTGTGCCTCGAGTGCGTTTTGTTCGTCGTAGGTATGTGATAGCAAGTTTCGTTTTATCAGCGCATCAAGCAAGGTTTCACATTGTTCAGAAGACAGGTGATTTGCCTCTAACGCTGTACGAATCACACTCCGTGGAGATGCCACATCGAACCCTTCATAGTTCAGTAAATCCTTGAGCGTCTTCCACGTTAGCTCAAATGAAAACTCGAACGTTTGCACCAAACCGGCTAATTCAAGCTCATTGTAGCTTTGTTGGCTACAAGCTTTAGCAAGCCGGTATTGCGCTTTAATCAAGTTTTGAAGTCTAAGCTGCCAGCGCTCTTGGTGCATACCCGTCATTTTAACCTCATTGTGTTTGTCTCGCTCATGTCCCCGCTTTTCGTATCCCACGAGCACAGCGCTCTGTATTCATTAAGGCCCTAGGCTCCTAGGACCTTATTGCCTACATCGCATTTTTCGCTTGTTTAGCGCTGGTAGAATCCGGATAAGTATCAATGACTTGTTGGAAATACTGGTTGGCTTGCGCTGTGTTGCCTTGCTTCTGAGCAATTAAACCCAGTTTGAGTAAGGCATCGGCACGTTTATTGGAATCTTTAAACTGGCTTACGGCAGTAAATTCCTTGCTCGCCTGCTCAAAGTCACGCTTGGAGAAGAACAGCTGGCCCAGCCAGTAATGGGCATTTGCGGTGTAGACAGACTCTGGGTATTTTTTCAAAAACGCATTAAACGCTTTGGTTGCCCCTTGGTAGTCTTTCTCTTTTAAGATTAGATTCACGGCCGCTTCATACGCCGCATTCTCGGTTTGATCGCTGGTGTAGTTCACTGACGGGTTTTCATCAGTGGATTTTGTTTCTTTAGGCGCTGAGGATTTCGCCGTGCGCAGATCATCGATTTCTCGATAGAGGTCCCGTTGACGCTCAACCACTTGTTGAATGTCGTAGCTATTTCGTTCAACGTTACCGCGTAAATTGCTTAATTCTTGCGCCATTTGATCAAGTTGACGCTGCATATCGAGCTGCATTTGATTACGCGCTTGCAGCATGCGCTCTAGGCGCTCAATGGCGGTGCCACCTGACCCTACTTCTGTCACCGGAGCAGGTGCGGCAGCCACTGGGACTGCCACACTCACCAGTAACGCCAGCGCGAGAGTTCGCACAGAGTTACTGTTCATTGTCATACC
Organism: Salinivibrio sp. IB872; assembly: GCF_001995345.1. Lineage (NCBI taxonomy): Bacteria > Pseudomonadati > Pseudomonadota > Gammaproteobacteria > Vibrionales > Vibrionaceae > Salinivibrio > Salinivibrio sp. IB872. The sequence goes on from NZ_MUFO01000005.1 coordinate 17,908, forward strand.
TTTTATCCATCACCCAAAGGGAGGATTAGTAAACCAATACTGCGCGACGGTTTTTCGCGTACGCGTCTTCGCTTTGGCCAAGAACCAATGGTTTCTCTTCACCGTAGCTTACGATTGAAATCTGGCTTGCAGGAACGCCCAGTGCTTGCAGGTACTTAGATACCGCTTCTGCACGACGCTCGCCCAGTGCGATGTTGTACTCAGGGGTACCACGCTCATCTGCGTGGCCTTCAACTACAACTTCCATCGCAGGGTTGTTACGTAGGTACGTCGCATGCGCATCCAGCATGTCTTCGTATTGTGGCAGAACTGACGAATCGTCAAAGTTGAAGTAAACGGTTTGCGACTGACGTAGCTCTTGGTTGCGGATTTCTTGCTCAGTCATTGAGCCTTGACCGTCAACCGGAGAAACGACGGTGGTGCCGTTTTGGTTAGTTGATTGACCAGCACCGCTGCCCGTTGCGCTGTCGCTTGAGCTACAAGCGGCCAAAGTAAACATCGGCAGTGCCACCGCCAGACCTTTTAGTACTTTATTGATTTGCATTCTATTTTCCTTTTCTAGAAAGTTAGCGCACGTTGTTTAAAATTAAAAACTTATAAGTAAGGTGACCAGGCTGGTGCACGCACGCGCCCGTTGGTTGCCGGAAGCCGCGCTTTAAAGCGACCGTCTACTGAGACAAGCGACAACACGTTTTTACGTCCATATACCGAGCTGTAAATCACCATGCTGCCATTTGGCGCAATACTTGGCGACTCATCCAACAAGGTTTTGGTCAGAATTTGCACCGCCCCGCTGTTTAAGTCTTGCTTGGCAATGTTATATCCCGACGCTGACTGATTCACCATAATCAAGAAGCGACCGTCTGGCGTGAGTTGCCCACCCATGTTTTGGTTGCCCTGCCAAGTGATACGTCTGCTGGTCCCGTCGGCTAAATTTACGCGATAAATCTGAGGTTTGCCACCCCGGTCAGAGGTGTAGATGAGCGAGTTACCATCTGGATCCCAAAATGGCTCGGTGCTGTTCGCGCGGCCATGTGTAATTTGAGTGAGCTTCTTCGTTTTCAAATCGAAGGTATACACCTGCAGGCTGCCGGTTTTCGAGAGTACCAGTGCCAATTGGCTACCATCTGGAGAAAAACGCGGTGACCCATTGTGGCGTGGATACGAAGAAATCTTTTCACGCTCACCGGTGTAGATATCCATGATAAAGATTTCCGCTTGGCCATTTTCAAAGCTCACGTAGGCCAGTTGGCGACCGTCTGGAGACCATGCTGGAGACATCAGCGGCTGCTTTGAACGCAACACCAAGCGCTCGTTAAATCCGTCGTAATCAGACAAACGCAGCTGATACGGATAATCGGCTTCCTCCTCAATCACCACGTATGCGATGCGTGTGAGGAAAGCGCCTTTTTCGCCAGTCAGCTTTTCATAGACAATATTTGAAATGCGATGCGCGTAACGGCGTAAATCGCTGGCTTTCACGGTTGCGCGGTTATTTACCAATAAATGATCGTCGGTTTTGACCAGCTGGCCGTCCGCGCCCAATCCTTTGCTTTCTCCACCGGTGAGTTGACCACGGACAATATCAATCAACTGATAATCAATTTGATAGCGGCCGTCAGCGGTTGGCGTGATGGTGCCAGTGAGTACTGAATCCACACCCAACGCAGTCCAAGCGTTGTAGTCGACATCACTGTCGCGATAAGGGGTTTGCGGCATTTCACTCACCGATAATGGGTTGAACTTACCACTACGGCGTAAATCCGACCCAACCACGCCCGACACATCTTCCGGTAACTCACCCTGCCCTTTCCACTGAAAGGGGATCACGCCAATAGGACGGGCTGAGTTTACCCCTTCAGTGATCACCAACTTGAGTGCTGCGTGCGCAGGTTGCGTTGCTAAAAGCAGGCAGGCAAATAGCATGGCCATCAATGCCATACCACGCGTTAGGGCACGCTGCCATGCGGCCTGATTACGCCTCTTTGTCATCGTGTTTGTGCCACCAGCTAGGCTCACTTCCATCATGTCTTCTTCCTGTCAATTAGTTAGGTCTAACCGTTAACTCAATCTCACGCAGTTTGGCTATAATGTCACCATCATCTGGCATGGGAAATTGAGATACAGATACCACCGCAGTTTTAGTTGCGCGACATAAGCGTGTATTGCCCGCTTTCTCTTTTACATCCAAAAGCAGACCGGTTGGCGAAAGGCGCATATTTACCACACACTCTTGTCCCGTTAATCCGTCGTCAACAAGCAGGCGTTGCTGGATCATTTGGGTAAAAATGGCGCCATAACGCGCCACTTCATCTTGGATAAATTGTCCGCGTGCGCTTTGCCGCTGACTGGCCTCAGATTCAAGGCCAGAGAACAAATCATTTAAGGCCGCCTCTTGCTCTTGCTGTCGGCGTTTTGCCTCTTCGGCTTTTCGCTCTGCCTCTTGGCGCGCTTGCTCGGCTTTGCGGGCTTCCTCTTCCGCTTTCTTACGCTCTGCGAGCTTGCGTTGGCGCTCCGCCTCTGCTTTTTTCGCTGCCTCTTCGGCCTTGCGTTGTTCTGCTAGTTTTTGCTGACGCGCTTTTTCTGCCTGCTCCGCGGCGAGTTCAGCCTGACGTTTTTCTTCCAGCTTACGCTGACGCTCGCGCTCTGCTTGTTGGGCTTTTTCACGCGCGATGCGCGCTTGCTCTTCTGCTTGGGCTTTTTGCTCGGCAAGACGTTTTTTCTCTTCACGTGCTTGGCGCTCAGCCTCAAGCTTTTGCCGTTTTACCTCGCGTAAGCGCTGCTCTTCTTGTTCACGTTGCTGCTCAAGACGCTGAGCTTGCTGCTCTAATCGCTTGAGTCGCTCCGCTTCTTCTTGCTTGGCTTGGGCACGCTGTTGGCGGATCTTCTGTGCTTGAGCATTGACCACCGCAGGATCAATCACAGTCGCATCAATCGTACTCCCCGCTTTCGGGGTTGGCGTGGCTGTTTTTCCAAAGTCCGCGCCAACGAGAAGAGCGATCACGAGCACAAGGTGGAGCGCGGCAGATATCGCCAACGCAGGCGCTAACGAGTCTTTTTTATGGGTGACTTTCTTTGTTTCGCTCATCGCTTTTCCCTATGACTCATAAGGTTCAGTCATTAGGCCTACCGATGACACACCAGCCTGATTGAGCGCATCGAGCGTTAAGATGATTTCCGAGTAAGGCACGCGGCCATCACCTCCCACTAAGACCGGAGAATTAGGATTAAGCTGCAACTCGGCTTTTACGCGCACCAAGGTATCTTGCAAACTCAAGCCGCGAACCATGTCGCCATTATTCACACTCAAGCCGAGTTGACCGTCCTTATCCACTTCAACAATGATAAACGCGCCACTGTCTTCTTCTTTAGCCAGCTCTGCGGCGGTTTTCGCTTCCGCCGTCTTGGGTAGCTCAACATCCACCCCTTGCGTTACAAAGGGAGCGGTCACCATGAAGATAATCAACAGCACTAGCATTACATCAATGTATGGCACCACATTGATTTCTGCCGTCATTTTGCGTCGTTTCGGTTGGTACGCCATGGATTACTCCTGGGTTGCCGCAAACGCTTGACGGTGCAAGATGCTTGAAAACTCTTCCATAAAGTTCATGTAATTGTGTTCAAGCTTGGAGACTTTCGCAGTCAGTCGGTTATAGGCCATCACCGCAGGGATCGCGGCAAACAGACCCATGGCGGTTGCTACCAAGGCTTCAGCAATACCTGGGGCAACCATCGCAAGGGTGGCTTGTTTAACTGCGCCCAACGCAATAAATGCGTGCATGATGCCCCACACAGTCCCGAACAGACCGATGTAAGGGCTGATCGAGCCCACGGTCGCAAGGAAAGGCAGGTGCGTTTCGAGCTCCTCGACTTCTTTAGAAAGCGACACACGCATGGCACGTGCAGTACCTTCCATGACCGCCTCCGGCACTTTGCCATTGCTGCGGTGCAAACGGGCAAATTCTTTAAAGCCTGAATAGAAGATTTTCTCACTCCCCGTCAGGGCGTCTTTTCGTGCTTGCACTTCTTGGAAAAGCTGAGAAAGGTCAATCCCCGACCAAAATCGGTCTTCAAAGCGTTCTGCTTTGCCAAAAGCCTGCTGCATGACTTTAGAGCGTTTGATAATCATCGCCCACGACACCACTGACATACCCAGCAATATCAACATCACTCCCTTAACAAGCAAGCTTGCTTGCAAAAACAGGTCGAGAATGGAAAGTTCAGCGGTCACGTAATATCTCCGATTTTATCTGTGTTGGAATCGATTTGGGTTTCATCACTGTAGGGTCGACACAGGCTATCTTAACCGTCGCCGCACACAATGTTTGTTGCTCAGAATTCACCAAAGTTTGACAAAACGTCAAGGTCGCTTGCCCGATGCCTGACACTGTAGTGACAACCTCGAGGGCATCGTCTAATCGCGCCCCACGTTGAAAGTCGATATCCATGTGGCGAACAACAAAAGCGATATTGTCGTCAAAGAGTGTGTGTTGATTGACACCCACTTCGCGCAGCAGTTCAGTGCGCGCGCGCTCAAAATACTTGAGGTAGTTGGCGTGATAAACGACCCCACCCGCATCGGTGTCTTCGTAATAAATGCGAATCGGCCAGCGAAACGGCACAGATCCCGTCATTTCTTTACCCATTGTCGCTTAGAGATAGGCAAATACTATACCTAAGTTGTTTACGCATAGAAATGCTCGCACGATACGAGTCTCGGATTCTAAACAATTCTTACCAAGAGAAGTGATATGCCCCAAACTTTCGCGCTTTTTCGGCACTTAAATGCAGAAAAAAGCACCACTTGGGTGCTTTTGTCATTTGGATGTCACTTTACGCACTTTGACGCCGATGCCACGTTTGCTTAAGCGTATGTAGAACGCCACTTAACGCATCAGCCATACCCAAAGCAGCATCATGCTCACCAGCCACCCCAAAGGCGGCCACGTTAGCCATTGGCTCCAGCGCCCTTGGGCGCAAAAGCCCACCGCATGAATAACGCCAATGCAGGTTGCATATAGCAATCCCAACCCGATGAGCACATTAAAGCCCCCCATCTGTGCGGCAAGCGCTTGAGGGTGCCACATCACTTGACCACCCCAGAACAAGGCTGAGGCAAGTGACAGCAGGCGCCAAGGGCCGGGAAAATCCCGCCCCTTGGGTGCGTGAGTGTGATCACTCATTGTCTTTATCCATCGCCTCGGTATGTTCAAGCCACAGGGCATTGATAATACCGAACGCGCAAGCCAGCAGGACGCCGAGAATCCAAGTGAAATACCACATATGCAGGCTCCTTAATCAGTACAGTGAGTGTTTGTTGTCTTCGATAAACTTGGCATCTAGGCGACCAAACATTTTGATGTAACACCACAGGGTGTAACACAAAATCAAGGGAACAAAGATACACGCCACCACCGTCATAATAGACAGGGTCAGTTCGCTTGAGGTGGCATCCCACAAGGTCAAGCTATGGCCTGGGAAGGTGCTTGATGGCATCACGAAGGGGAACATTGCAATGCCTGCCGTCAGGATCACACCGGCAATGGTCAGGCTTGAAAACAGGAACGCCCAACCACCGCGCTCAACGCGCGATGCGATCAGTGCCAACAGCGGCATCAGCGCACCGGCTAACGGCGCAAGCCACAAGATTGGCATAGCTTGATAGTTTTGCATCCACGCACCACTTTGTACCGCAACCTCTTTAACCAATGGGTTGGATTGGGCTTGTTTGGCAATCTCGCCCACAATCACGTAGCCATCGATGTGTTGGATCCAAAAACCGGCGAGTACAAACAAAACCGTGGTTGCCAATGCACTGATTTGCGCGACAACACGTGCACGCTCATGCAGTGCATCTGTGGTCTTCATTTGCAGCCACGTCGCCCCTTGCAACACAATCATGCCTAAGCTCACTAGGCCACACACCAAGGCAAACGGGTTAAGCAGTGCAAAGAAGCTGCCCGTGTACGTTGGGATCAACAGATCGCTGAGCTGGAAAGGCACGCCTTGCAGCAGGTTACCAAATGCCACCCCGAAGATAATCGGTGGCACAAACCCACCCGCAAATAGGCCCCAATCCCACAGCGTTCGCCAGCGGGTATCTTCAATCTTAGAACGATAGTCAAACCCAACTGGACGGAAGAACAATGCCGCCAAAGTGATGATCATCGCGACATAAAAGCCCGAAAACGAAGTTGCATAGACTAAAGGCCAAGCAGCAAACAGCGCGCCCCCTGCGGTAATCAACCACACTTGGTTTCCGTCCCAGTGCGGCGCCACCGAGTTGATCATCACACGACGTTCACTGTCGGTTTTACCGATCACCGTAAGCAGCGCGCCGACGCCCATATCAAAGCCGTCTGTTACGGCGAAACCAATCAGTAGCACCCCGATGAGGACCCACCAGATCAGCCGTAAAATTTCATAATCAAACATGCTGTCTCTCCTTATGCTTCAATCTGACGGCTAAAGTCCGCTTCTCGGTTGCCTTGCTGCTCAAAGTGATAGCGTCCTGTTTTTAGGCTACTTGGCCCTAGACGCGCAAATTTGAACATCAGATAAAGCTCTGCCACCAAGAACAAGCTGTATAAGGTACAGATAGCGATCATCGAGAAAATGATATCGCCTGCAGCCAGGTTTGAAGCTGCCATGTGCACAGGTAAGATCTCACCCACAGCCCAAGGCTGACGGCCGTATTCGGCAACAAACCAGCCAGCTTCGCAAGCAATCCAAGGAAGCGGGATACCGATCATCGCCAGTTTTAGCAGCCATGGCTTCTCACCAATACGCTGACGGGTGGTTTGCCAGAAGCTCATGCCGAAGATAAACAACATCGCAAACCCACAGGCCACCATGATGCGGAAGCTCCAGAACAAAGGCGCAACATGTGGAATTGAGTCTTGCGCGGCTTGCTGGATCTGGGTTTCTGTCGCATCTACAACTTTATCGGTATAGGGTTTTAGCAGTAGCCCATAGCCAAGATCGCCTTTCACTTCATTGAAGGCTGCGATGTTCTCTGGTGTTTTCTCACCGCCACGTAATTTTTCAAGCAATGCATAAGCTTCCATACCATTACGAATACGCAGCTCGTGTTCAGTCACCAAATCACGCAGACCTGTCACTTCTTTATCCAGCGAGCGAGTGGCGATAATGCCCATCACATACGGAATCTTAATCGCATAGTCAGTATGCATGGTTTCTTGATTCGGCAAACCGAGTACCGTGAACGCCGCCGGCGCTTCTTCGGTATGCCACTCCGCTTCAATGGCGGCCAGCTTCACTTTTTGTACATCGCCAAGCTCATAGCCAGATTCATCACCCAACACAATCACTGACAAGATAGCCGCCATACCAAACGACGCGGCAATCGCAAACGAGCGGCGAGCAAACGCCAAGTCACGCCCTTTTAGCAGATAGTAAGCGCTGATGCCCAACACGAACATCGCGCCGGTGGTGTAGCCAGCCGCGACGGTGTGGACAAACTTCACTTGGGCGACGGGGTTAAAGACCACCTCGGCGAAGCTAACCATTTCCATACGCATGGTTTCAAAATTGAACTCAGCGCCGACTGGGTTTTGCATCCAACCGTTAGCCACCAAGATCCAAAGCGCAGAAAAGTTTGAGCCTAAGGCCACCAGCCAAGTCACCATCAGGTGCTGGCGCTTACTGAGCCGGTCCCAACCAAAGAAGAATAGGCCCACAAAAGTGGATTCAAGGAAGAAGGCCATCAGTCCTTCAATGGCAAGTGGGGCCCCAAAAATATCTCCTACATAGTGGGAGTAGTACGCCCAGTTGGTACCAAATTGAAACTCCATAGTGAGGCCTGTTGCCACACCGAGCGCAAAGTTAATACCAAACAATTTGCCCCAAAACTTGGTCATGTCTTTGTAGATTTGCTTGTCGGTCATCACGTACAGGGATTCCATGATGGCCAGCAAAAATGCCATGCCGAGTGTTAACGGAACAAACAGGAAGTGATACATCGCGGTCAGCGCAAACTGCAGCCGCGATAAATCGACGATATCGGTAATCATGGTCACTCCTTCACACCGTTTCTCGGTGCCGATACAAGGTATCGTTCGTTTTTCTTTCTCACCCTGCGCGCAATTGTCACCACTGCTGACGCGGGGAAAGCCACACACACTTTCTCAATAACCGCTCGCTTGTTACACGATTGAAACGCTAACGTTGCTTTATAGTTAAAMCAAATCTAATTAAGCTATTTCTAATGTTAGACGCACAATGTGTTGTCGTTAACTTTGTCGTTATCGGTTTGTCGAGCAAGCTGCAAAACCAGCATGCTAATGACGATAATTTATAAAAATGTGATTAACCACAAAGAAAAGCGATGATGATGGCGCAGCCTTTGAAGCTAGCTCTCACTCACGCGATGCGACTGACACGGGCAGTTGTCGCCACAATACGGGGTCACGTGCTACATAACCTTAATCTAGATCAAAAAAACCCATTGGTTGGCGGCCAATGGGGCGATTTATCAATTATTTTGCTTGACCTGTTTTAGGGCTGCGGCAGATCAAAGCCAAAGTGCAGGTAAGCACGTTGGGTGGCGATGCGACCTCGCGGCGTGCGCTGCAAATAGCCTTGTTGGATCAAATACGGCTCAATCACATCTTCAATGGTGTCTTTTTCTTCGCCAATCGCAGCCGCTAAGTTATCTAACCCAACCGGTCCACCATCAAACTTTTCAATGATGGCATTGAGTAGCTTACGGTCCATGTAATCGAACCCTTGGCTATCCACATCCAGCATATCCAGTGCTCGTTGCGCAATATCCGCGCAAATGTGGCCGCTGCCTTTCACTTCGGCATAGTCTCGTACACGGCGCAACAGTCGGTTCGCAATACGTGGTGTCCCGCGAGAGCGGCGTGCTACTTCTACTGCGCCTTCGTCTTCCATCGACAGCGCGAGGCAGTGAGCACTGCGTTTTACAATCCCCGTTAAGTCATGCACATTGTAATATTCAAGCCGTTGGGTAATCCCGAAACGATCGCGCAGTGGCGAAGTCAAGGAGCCTGCCCGTGTTGTCGCACCAACCAAGGTAAACGGTGGTAAATCAATCTTAATGGAGCGTGCCGCTGGTCCTTCACCAATCATAATGTCTAATTGATAGTCTTCCATCGCCGGATAAAGCACTTCTTCAACCACTGGGCTTAGACGGTGAATTTCATCAATGAATAAGACATCATGCGGTTCAAGGTTGGTCAAAAGTGCCGCTAAGTCGCCGGCTTTTTCTAATACGGGGCCTGAGGTGGTACGAATATTAACGTCCATTTCATTGGCGACAATGTTTGCCAAAGTGGTTTTCCCCAGCCCCGGCGGGCCGAAAATCAACAGGTGATCCAACGCCTCTTGTCGCTTACGTGCGGCATGGATGAAGATTTCCATTTGATCACGGACATGATCTTGCCCTTGGTAATCGTCCAATAATTTGGGACGAATCGCGCGGTCAATCACGTCTTCTTCCCGATCATGATTGGCTTGCGCGGAGATTAAACGATCAGCTTCTATCATGGATTACACCATTGAACGCAGTGCGTGTCGGATGACGTCTTCACTGCTCATTTCGTCGGTTGCGATTTGTTTCACCACTTTCTCGGCCTGCGCGGCTTTATAGCCCAACGCCACCAGCGCGCTCACTGCTTCGTCAGCAGCAGATGAGACAGTGGTCGGCGCCTGACGCGTTGGTGCGCCGCTTCCATCGGCGGCATCGGTATAAGGCGTAAAGAGATCAAACGCTTCCCAGTTTTTCAACCGATCGCGCATTTCGATCACCAGCCGCTCTGCCGTTTTCTTACCCACACCGGGAATTTTGACCAAGGTAGACACATCGTTGTGCTCAACACTATCGACAAACTGGTGAGCCGTCATGCCGGACAAAATCGCCAAGCCCAGCTTGGGTCCGACGCCATTGGCCTTAATCACTTCTCGAAACAAGGCACGCTCACGTTTACCACTAAAGCCAAACAAAAGCTGCGCATCCTCGCGCACCACGAAATGAGTATAAATAGTGGCCACCTCACCGACTTCGGGCAATTGATACAAACAGTTCATCGGCATACTCACTTCATAGCCAACGCCATTCACATCAATCAAAATCTCAGGGGGCTGCTTTTCTAGCAGGGTTCCGTGTAATCGGCCTATCACAATGTGCTCTCAGTTTTTTACTTTGTCGACAAGGATAAATAATAACTGGATCTATATCCAGTCGGATTGAGGGGGATACGGATTACGGAAAAGCGTATCGTACCTGTAGAAAAAGTTCCTAGGGCCTAGGATCCTAGGACCTACTTCCTGCTCTTCCCGTATTCTGTAAGCGAAGCGCTCTGTATTCAAAATCCCGAATATCGCCTAGGTCGGCATAAGCGCCTTCTCGATCGCGCAAGCTTGGTGTGATTTCCGCCGCGCGCCCGTTGACAATGTGCACTTATCCAACATTTTGCTGGGGCTTGTGTCACCTCTCCCTCTACTCAGATGAACTCGCTTTTTTACGCTTTTCCAAATCGGCAAAAAAGGTGTTTGGGAAAGGTGTCGAAGAAGATTCTCCTTTGCCATCAAAGAGAACCACAACGTCCGTCAAATCGCGTGGTGATTTCTTAACCCAGCCATTAGGGTCGGCGCCTTTCTTTGGTGTGCAATCAGCCAGTTTGTCTAAACAGTTTTTAGTATAAAAAACCCTAACTCTTGGACCATCAACAATGACTTGTATTGAACCATAGTCACGATCGAGATTTTGGTAATAATTATCCATTGTTTTCATTTTGGCTTCGGCATCATTTGGAATGGGTGCAGATACGCGGTGATATGACACGAAAGGGTATTCCCATCCTTTAGCCCAGTATCCCTCAATGTAAGCGGGTGCATCCATGCGTCCACCAGACGAATGAGCTCCTGGATAGCCACTGACGGCCCCCATTGCAAAATTAGCCTTTCCGCCTGATTGGGTGGTAATTACCATTTTTTTTACACCATGTTCTCCGGAGGTGCTGCCATTGGTAAAGCCGACCTTAGCTGTATAAGGTTCGGGCTCACAACCTAAAACAGCTACTGACAATAGCAGTAGTAGAAATGCTCTCCATTTAATCATTGCCGAATACCTGAAGTTTGGGTTGGCATCAATTGACAGCTAGATCTATTCCGGAGAGTTTGCCTTTTCCAATTGTTGTGATGTCGCAGCGTCAGCTGAAGGAAAAGGAGTCGGAGAAGATTCGCCTTTGCCATCAAAGAGCACAACTACATCAGTCAAATTGCGAGGTGATTTCTTAACCCAGCCATTAGGGTCGGCGCCTTTCTTTGGTGTGCAATCAGCCAGTTTGTTTAAGCAGTTTTTAGTGTAAAAGATCCTAACTCTTTGACCATCGACAATGACTTGTATTGAACCATAGTCACGATCGAAATTTTGGTAGTAATTATCCATTGCTTTCATTTTGGCTTCGGCATTATCTGGAATGGGAGCAGATATGCGGTGATGAGGTGTAGAGCTGATGTCATCGTCTGCAAATCCCCATCCTTCTTCCCATTCGCCTTCAATGTAAGCGGGAGCGTCTATACGCCCACCTGATGAGTGAGCGCCGGGATAACCGCTCACTCCTCCCATGGCAAAGTTGGCTTTACCGCCAGACACGGTTGTAATTGTCATTTTATAGACAGAGTGCCTACCTGTGGAACTACCATTCGTAAAACCAACTTCAGCAGTATAAGGCTCAGGCTCACAGCCCAAAATAGCCAACGATAAGAGTAGTGATAAAAAGGCTATCCATTTAATCATTGCTGAATACCTGACGTTTTGGTTGATTATTACTGTCGATGCTCAATGCGTTAACGGACCTATCAATTACACTTTCGTAGCCAGGATTGATCAAGGCATCATGGGGGCGATGAATGTATCGTTGCTGTAATTTTGGTTCTTTATTTCTCCACTGAGTACTGACAGATCCGGTTGAAATACTTTTGATTTCCTCCCAAAGGCTTTCAATAAACGTGTCGTTATTGTAGTCAATCGAAGAGAGATTTTTCTGCGCTTCAATAACATTTGGGAGCCACCGAATTCCTTGCTTTTCGGCTTGCTGTTTCATCCGCTCAAAAGTGAGCCCTGCCAGTGCATTGCTGGTTGGGATAAAATGGTAGTAATGTAGCTCACCGTTGACGAGTTTAACTTCACCATGAATACCGTGCTCTTCTCGCGTTTGTTGTTGCCAAGCTAGATTCTCTTGCGCAAGCTTCTGTTGGGCATAGGCGGCAAGTTCATGGGCTGATTTAAATTTTTGAATATCAGATTGATACTTATCATAAAGTGATGTTTTATGGGTAAGCTTTCTATGATAAGTGGAGTCTACAGGTTGGTTGAGGCGCGCTGGTAGGTCTGTCCTGCCATATTGGTTTTTAGATGGATAGCCACCGCCAATATCGGTGTGACAGCCAGGGAATACTTCTTGACAGAAAATACCGTCACTGAAGGCAACCGCCTCGGTGTGGCCTTTCCCTAGCGAGGTTAATGGAAAGTTCTCACGGTACTCATGCTGTGCACAAATCTGGAATACTTTTTCTGCCGCATTTGGTTTGAGGCCAAGCTTATATTCCCCTTCGTCATTGTTACCGGGCATATAAAATGAGCCTACGGTATCAAAAAGGCCCACAAAACGAACAGAAATACGGCGCTGTGTATCTGCCGCATAAAATTCATCGGATAGGGAATCAAACCGCTTATAGCTCTCATTGCCTAGTAAGTTTGGATAAATCTCGCTCGGGTTTTTGCTTCTTTCGGGATTGCTATAGTCAGGAAAACCGGCCTCTAGTGCATTGACAAAATGCCTTGCCAGTGCGGCACCGCGGCTGAACCCAAACACATCAAACTGAATGTGATCTATCTTTTGATAGTCATCTGCCTGTTTGAGATACGCAATAATCTCTGATAGTTGTTGTAGTAAGGTTTGCCATTTCCACAATCCACCGGTGTTATCAAACACGCCAAAAGCTTGTCCAGGGAAGRGCTTCTCATCACCACCTGCATCAATGATTGGGTTACGCTCTCCGGGGATAATGGGAATATCATCCACTGTGCCTACCCCAGACACATAGATTTTAGCTGATTGGCCATCTTGTTCTGGGTACGCCTCAAATAGGCGAGCAATATTGGTACGCGACTTATTGCCGTACGTCTCTTTGTATTCATCATTAGGACTATTTTGCCCTGTACCATCAAAGAATACCCCAATACGCAGTGTCCGTTCGCGTTTTAGGTTGACGACTGGAAGCTCTTTTTCGACTGTTTTTTCATCGCTGATTGCTTTAACAGCAGAATTAAGTAAACAACGCTCGCTGTAGTCGTAAAACGTATTTAATGGATGATTGAACCAATCTGGCGATAGGGGTGGAAAGCCATAAGAAGCAGTTTGAGTTTGCTTTTTCGCCGCTGGCTGGCTAACCGTTAGGCTATCACCCACGGCTAACGACATCGGTTCAGCGTCATACTGCGGATTCAACTCCAACAGCTGCTTAGCGGACAGACCATATTGTTCGGCAATGGCAGTCCATGATTCACGTTGGCGGGTGGCCGGATCGGTTTTGACCGTGTGGGTTGTCGGCTGCTTTGACTCATCACGCTTATCGGTATCTTTTTCAGAAGAGGGGTCATCTCGTTTGGAGATAGCTTGCTTCGGCGCGGCGAGTAATTCATTGATAGACAGGTTAATGCCGTTTTCTTCCAGCCATTCGTCGTCCAGGTTATCAAGCGCGTTTCGCGTGATCGGCTCTTTGAGATAGACAAGATGTTGGTCTTCGACCTCTTTGCCGCCAATCTTCCAGTACACCAGTATGGCGCTTTGATAACGATTAAAACCTTGCTCCTGGTTGAGTCTGTCATGTTTAGAGCGCGTGGCGAAAAACTGCCATTTGCCATCACCCAGCAGCTTGTACTCCTGCACTAAGCGCTTTTGGTGAAAATGGTAGTAATAGCCTTCGGTGGGGAGGCCCAGTCGCTCGCCGAGTTGAACAGAAGGTGTCACCGGAATAAAGGCCTCTTGGGTTATCCCAGAGCCAATCGGCTTTACCTGTACGGGCTCGGGCACGCTGATGCCCATTGACGCTGATGCTATTTTGGCAACAAGCTTTTTGGGCTCGTTGAATGCGGTATACGTAGTGTACTTAGTGCCGTGTTCAGTGCGCGCGGTTTGCCAATCACCCTTCACGCCTTCTTGCTGTGTTTTAGCTAACTCAAATTTGCATCCTACGGTCTTGCTAAAGACTTTGTCCGAGCTGGCGATTTCAAAACAGTACTCGTACTTAAGTGGCGGTGGCGCATCCGAACGGTCAGGTTTTACCGGCTCGGGTACATAGGTGTCTTCGATATTGGTTGCCGCATGCGCACTATGGCTAACGCCACCCGATTCGCCAGCGCCGCCGGCCACACTGCCAGATTGATTGGCTCTAGCGGCAAGTGCTGAACGGGTTTGTGGTGAGAGGGTCGTTTCAGTATCTGGCGAGAGGGCCCAAACCTTATTCGTATTATCATGCACCATCGCGGGCCGCATTGGGGTATCAGTCAACAGGGCAAACTCACCGCTATCAAGCTTTTCTTTAAATTGTGAAAAGCTCACCCCATCAGGCATTACATTACCAAGGTCTCGCTCATTAAGCGCCTCAATATCGCCCTCTACTTGCCCAAACTCATACGCCATGAGATCGGTCAGTCTAATGAGTTTATATCCCATCGCATTGTCCACCAAGCAAGAACCATGGCGGTGTATTCTACTGAACAGACCAGATTTTTGGATAGGTTTGTTGTCACCGTTAGGTTAACACTGGCTGAAATGTGAAGTGCGTGCAAGAACGGATAACAGGAGGGAGCACGCGCGCGGATAGCCATAGCCGTGGTGCCACCCGACATTGGCGGTTAAATTTGACATCGATGTCAAATTTGGTGCCGATCGTGACAGGCGCAGTGCAACTGGCGCCCGTTGGCAATTTGCACATATCCAACATTTTGCTGGGGCTTTTG
The DNA here is from genome assembly GCF_001995345.1 of Salinivibrio sp. IB872. Classification (NCBI taxonomy): domain Bacteria; kingdom Pseudomonadati; phylum Pseudomonadota; class Gammaproteobacteria; order Vibrionales; family Vibrionaceae; genus Salinivibrio; species Salinivibrio sp. IB872. Next base: position 32,924 of record NZ_MUFO01000005.1, read on the forward strand.
TCACCTACGCCAATGGTATCATCGATGTATAAATCAGGCGTCGGAAGTGCGGCTCGATGGTTTTGTCACGACCTCTGATCATGGGTCAAATTCCGTATGCATTCCCACGCAGGAGCGTGGGAACGAGTAATAGAAAAAGTTCCTAGGGCCTGGGATCCTAGGATCTAGGCACTACTTCCTGCWCTTCCCGTATTCTGTAAGCGAAGCGCTCTGTATTCGAAATCCCTAGGCGCTTTTACCGATACCGCCCGCGACGCGCAGAGCTGGCTTTGCCCGCCATCGCTATCATGGTGTGATAGGTATGCGCATGACAAATCGCCACGGCAAGCGCATCGGCAGCATCGGCTTGTGGAGTAGCATTGAGTTTCAACATATGGGTGACCATGTGCTGCACCTGCTTTTTATCCGCACTGCCTTTCCCCACGACGGCTTGTTTGATCAAACGGGCCGCATATTCTGACACCGGTAAGTTTGCATTCACGGCAGCGACAATGGCACTGCCACGAGCTTGACCCAGCTTCAGCGCGGAGTCGGCGTTACGCGCCATAAACACTTGTTCAATTGCAAAGTTATCCGGCTGAAATTGGGTGATCACTTCACTCACCCCCGCATAAATTTGCTTGAGCCGGCCGGGTAAATCCTCACTGTCGGTACGAATACAGCCGCTGCCAAGGTACTCCAAATGYCGGCCTTGTTGGCGGATCACGCCGTAGCCGGTGATCCGCGAACCTGGGTCAATGCCCAGTATGATTGCCATTTAACTTAAGCTCGCTGCCACTTCGTCGGAGATATCACCGTTATGGTAGACTTCTTGCACATCGTCAAGGTCTTCTAGCATATCGATAAGACGCAGTAGCTTAGGGGCGGTGTCCGCATCCAGCTCCGCTTTGGTCGACGGCACTTGTGTGACTTCAGCACGCTCAGCCTCGAAACCCGCTTTGTCCAAGGCATCTTTTACATTGCCGAAATCATTTGGCGTGGTGTAGACATCCATCGAGCCATCGTCGTAAGTCACCACATCATCGGCTCCCCCTTCCAATGCAGCTTCCATCACCGCATCTTCGTCAAGCCCTGAAGCGTAGGTGATCACGCCTTTTTTCTCGAATAAGAAGCTCACCGAACCATCTGTACCCAGATTACCGCCTGATTTTGAGAATGCGTGACGCACACCAGACACGGTACGGTTACGGTTGTCGGTCATGCACTCTACCATCACCGCCGTCCCTGCCGGACCGTAGCCTTCGTAGATCACCGTTTCCATGTTGTCGTCGCCATCACCGCCCGTACCGCGCGAAATCGCACGATTGATGGTGTCACGGGTCATATTGTTAGACAGCGCTTTATCCACCGCGGCACGCAGGCGAGGATTGGTTTCTGCTTCGGGGCCACCTTCTTTGGTTGCCACCACAATTTCTCGGATTAGTTTGGTGAAAATCTTACCGCGCTTCGCGTCTTGAGCGGCTTTACGGTGTTTAATGTTCGACCACTTACTGTGACCTGCCATATCGACTCTCCGTTTTTTGCGCTCCCCTCACGTGAAAGGAGTAATAAGAAAAAACGCGCCTTGGCTTTGCAGTCGGAGGCGCGTTGATGAAAATTCCCGCATGCTAAGGCCATACCGCGAGATAGGCATCGCTCTTAATCATGGGGTCAACGGGCAAACGCTGTCGCCCGTGATCGGACTTATCGTCTCTGGATGACGTTACTCGCTTTGTTCCGCCGCCGCAGTAATGCTAAGCGCCAGTTCTTCAAGCGCTGCTTCGTTAGCAATGCTAGGTGCATCTGTCATCAAACAAGCCGCTGCCGTGGTTTTCGGGAAAGCAATCACGTCACGAATGTTTTCAGTGCCAGATAGCAACATCACCAAACGGTCCATACCAAACGCCAAACCTGCGTGTGGTGGGGTACCAAATTTCAGTGCATCCAGCAAGAAGCCAAACTTCTCGCGCTGCTCTTGTTCGCCAATACCAAGGGTTTCGAATACTGCCGCTTGCATCTCTGGGTTGTGGATACGCACCGAGCCGCCACCCACTTCATAGCCATTGATAACCATGTCGTAAGCATTCGAGTTCGCCGCTGCCGGATTCGCTTTCAGCGCTTCTGGGGTCACGTCAGTTGGCGCGGTGAATGGGTGGTGCATTGCATGAAGGTTACCTTCGTCGTCTTCCTCAAACATTGGGAAGTCAACCACCCACAGCGGTGCCCATGCTTGGGTGTCTGTCAGCTCGAGATCCAGACCAAGCTTCACGCGCAATGCGCCCAACGCTTCGGTGACTACCGACTTTTTATCTGAGCCAAACAGGATGATATCACCGGTTTGTGCTTCAGTACGTGAAAGGATCCCTTCAACCACATCCGCATTAAGGAATTTCGCTACCGGTGACTGAACACCGTCCAAGCCCGCGTCACGGTCATTGACTTTCAGCCATGCAAGCCCTTTGGCGCCATAGATACCCACAAACTTGGTGTATTCGTCAATTTGCTTGCGAGACAGGCTGGCACCGCCCGGTACACGAATGACGGCAACGCGGCCTTTTTCATCGTTTGCCGGGCCTGAGAAGACTTTAAATTCAACGTCTTTGACCAGATCCGCCACATCGACGATTTCAAGCGGGTTACGCAGATCCGGTTTGTCAGAGCCAAAGCGACGCATCGCTTCTTCATATTTCATGATTGGGAAAGCACCCAAGTCGACGTCAAGCAGCGACTGCCACATTTCGCGGATCATGTTCTCGGTCACTTCGCGCACTTGCTCAGCGCTCATGAACGAGGTTTCGATATCGATCTGGGTAAATTCTGGCTGACGGTCAGCGCGCAAGTCTTCATCACGGAAGCACTTCACGATTTGGTAGTAACGGTCAAAGCCAGACATCATCAACAACTGCTTAAACAGCTGAGGCGATTGTGGCAAGGCATAGAAGCTGCCTTTATGCACACGGCTAGGAACCAAGTAGTCACGCGCGCCTTCTGGCGTTGCTTTGGTCAATACCGGCGTTTCGATATCTAAAAAGTCATTGCTGTCCAAGAAACGACGGACAAAGCTAGTCGCTTTCGCACGCAATTTGATGCGGTCACTCATTTCTGGACGACGCAGGTCAAGATAGCGGTACTTCAAACGCTGTTCTTCAGAGATGAATTGGTTGAAGTCGATCGGTAACGGGGCACTGCGGTTAATGATGTCTAACCCAGTTGCCACCACTTCAACTTCACCGGTCGCCATATCACGGTTGATTTGGCTGTCTGGACGCGCACGCACTTCACCGCGAATTTGAATACAGAATTCGTTACGTAGCTTGTTCGCTTGCTCGTAAACGTCACCCATATCAGGATCGATCACGACCTGTACGAGCCCTTCACGGTCTCGCATATCGATAAAAATCAATCCGCCCAAATCACGACGACGGTTAACCCAACCACAAAGACTTACTTCTTGCCCGACATGGGCTTTATTCAGGTGACCACAATATTGGGTGCGCATAGAGTATTCCTGATCTGATTCTGATTATTCCGCTTGCCCCCTTGGGCACAAGCCTGCCAAATACTGAGGGGAATTCGGGTAACAGCGTCTGTCGTACCTGACGGTACGCCCCCATTGGTGCCGTTACTGTCAAAGACCTGCCATTATAAAGGAAAAGCCCCTCCCTTGGTAAAGCGATCGCGCTTTTTTATTCTGTTTGGCCGATGAATGGTTTTTTGGCGCACTTCCGATTAGGCTATCACCATCTCGATTGACCGATAAAAGCCAAGCCATGTCCCTGACGTTAAATCACGTTTCCGTGCCGCCCCTACGCCTTGGGCTGACACAATGGTCCCACCCCAGCTGGCAACATCACTTTTATCCTCCGGGCACCAAAACGGCCGATCGTTTAGCGCGCTATGCGGAGGTGTTTAATACGGTTGAAGGCAATACGACCTTTTATGCCTCACCCTCAAGCTCATCAGTTGCCAATTGGGCCGCGGCCACGCCGGATGCGTTTCGGTTTACCTTTAAATTTCCGCAAACCATTACCCATCAGTGCCAGTTGCGCCATGCGCAGACATTGACGCAAGATTTCATCACCCTGATGGCGCCGCTCCATGAAAAGGTGGGGCAATGGACCATCCAACTCCCTGCCCGTTTTGGTCCCGAAGGCTTGCCGGCATTGGCTACTTTCTTACAGCAACTACCCGCGGATTTTTCGGTTGGCGTGGAAGTCCGTCACCCAGCATTTTTTGCCAAAGGCGACGCCGAGCGTCAATTGAATCGCCTGCTACTCGAACAGAAAGCGAATCGGGTGATCATGGACAGCCGCCCTGTGTTCGCCGCCAAACCGGACTCGCCGGCGATTATTGACGCCCAACAGAAAAAGCCACGCGTACCGGTTCATGCTATCGCCACCCATGAAGCGCCCATGGTGCGCTTTATTGGTCACCCCACGCTCGATGAAAATGCCGCTTTCTTTACGCCGTGGATCGCCAAATTGCAGCACTGGATGAATGAAGGGAAAACACCTTATTTAATGATCCATACTTCAGATAATGATCAGGCTCCTGCGCTTGCCGCAGCGCTCTACCAACGCCTTGAATTATCAACCCCTCTCGCCAGTGTGCAACGCGCGGCACAGTCACAGCAGTTCTCGCTGCTGTAATCACCTAGGGACAATGGCAAGGCAGAATAAAGACAGACGGGGAAAAATTCACTACAATACGCCGCTTTTACTGCTGGGCATTGGCTGATTTGTAGGGGCTCTCATGGCTAATCAGGATAAAATTTTCGCGGCGCCCATTGAAAAACTGGGTGATTTTACCTTCGACGCGAACGTCGCCGAAGTCTTTCCGGACATGATTCAACGATCCGTACCGGGTTATAGCAATATCATTTCGGCGATTGGGATGTTGGCGCAGCGTTTTGCCAAGCCAAATACCAATATCTACGATTTGGGCTGTTCATTGGGCGCGGCCACCTTATCGATGCGTCGCCATATCGAACACGCAAGCTGCCAGATTATCGCGGTAGATAACTCGTCGGCGATGGTCGAACGCTGTCGTCTCCATGTGAACGCATACCGTGGTGCTGCTGACGTAGAGGTCAAAGAAGCGGATATTCGAGATATCGAGATCCAAAATGCGTCTATGGTTGTACTTAACTTTACCCTGCAATTTTTAAGTCCTGACGACCGCCAAGCCTTGTTAAGCAAAATTTACCAAGGGCTTAATCCCGGTGGCATCCTGATTTTATCGGAAAAGTACTGCTTTGATGATGACACTGCCAACGAGCTTTTGATTGACCTACACCATGACTTTAAACGTGCCAATGGATACAGCGAGCTGGAAATTAGCCAAAAGCGTAGCGCCCTTGAAAACGTCATGCGTCCAGACAGTATTGGCACCCACAAAGCCCGATTGAGTGATATCGGTTTTAGTAGTGTTGCCATGTGGTTCCAGTGTTTTAACTTCGGCTCTATGCTAGCCATCAAGTAAGCCAACCGGTACGAGTAGTTTCATGTTTGATTTTTCTGACTTCTATCAGCTTATTGCCAAAAATCGCCTAAGCCACTGGCTGGAGGTTCTCCCGGCCCAATTAGCGGAGTGGCAAAACCAGCCGCATGGCGATATGCCGAAGTGGATTAAGGTGCTTAATAAGATCCCAACTACCGCGCCAGAAACGGTTGAGCTGAAAGACGCGGTGCGTATTGGCGATGACCAAAGTCTGCCGTCCGGTGAACGCAAAAAGCTCGAAAACTTATTACGTAGCTTCCATCCGTGGCGCAAAGGCCCGTATCAGGTGCATGGCATTGATATTGATACCGAATGGCGCTCCGACTGGAAATGGGATCGTGTGCTTCCTCATATTTCGCCACTCAAAGGCCGTTACATCTTGGATGTTGGCTGTGGTAATGGCTATCACATGTGGCGTATGCTGGGAGAAGGCGCAGCACTGACCGTCGGTATTGACCCATCAGAGCTTTTCTTGATGCAGTTCGATGCCATCCGCCGCTTGATGGGCAACGACCAACGCGCCCACCTTCTGCCTTTGGGAATCGAAAAACTGCCGGCGCTGCGTGCATTCGACACCGTGTTTAGTATGGGTGTGTTATATCACCGCCGCTCCCCGCTCGATCATCTGATGCAACTCAAAGATCAATTGCGTAAAGATGGCGAGCTGGTGTTGGAAACCTTAGTGATCGATGGTGATGAAAACGCAGTGTTGGTTCCGACTGACCGCTATGCGCAAATGCGTAATGTGTATTTCTTCCCCTCAGCTCGTGCACTGAAAGTCTGGTTAGAAAAGGTCGGTTTCGTAGACGTTCGGATTGTTGATGAGTGTGTTACTACCACTGACGAACAACGCAGCACCGAGTGGATGACCCATAATTCACTGCCCGATTACCTTGACCCTGCCAATCCGCATCTTACGGTAGAAGGCTATCCCGCCCCTAAACGTGCCATTTTGGTCGCACGTAACCCTGATTAATGATTGCGCGCCTCTTGGTTTGACAAGGGGCGCACGTTGGCTTGACGTTCAGCAAGCAGAACATTATTTAACCGCCTCGACTTTCTTTCACGTTCACGCCATATTTTCTATCCAGATCAAAAAGATAACGGGCAAAAAGTGACAGAAAACGTCGATAAAACCATCACTCAGTCAATCCTGACTAACTTTTGACAGAATCCCTCTACCCATCTTCGCCGCATCGATTAGAATTTGCGCTCACCGTTCGGCGCCTTGACTGAGACGTGACTGAACCATTTTTGCACCGGTTGGAGATTATGATGTTATTTCGCTGCTCACTGATTAGTGCGCTCTTGTTAACGATGTCAGGTTGTACCCTCACCTCACAGCACCAACACCAAGAAACATTGGACAAAATTGACCATGTTGCCGCACAAACCAATCAGCAACAGCAAAATCTATCCGCGTCATTATCGAATCATGATGATGCGCTTTCTCGTTTATCTGACAAAATCAGTGCGATCGAAAGCCAACTGAAAGTGATGCAGCGCACCCAAGCGAAAGTGTACGCCAACATGGCGGAGGCCAAACCGGAAGTGAAGGTGAAAGAGAAAGTGGTTCGTGTCCCGGTCAACGACGATAAAGTCTTATTGGGTGCCCGTGAATGGGTATGGTTTGACGCGGTAGAAAGCACTTTCCAAGCGCGCGTTGACACCGGCGCAGAAACATCTTCATTGAATGCAGTGGATATTCAAGAATTTGAACGCGATGGTGATACTTGGGTGAAGTTTAACGTTAACCATAGCGAAAATAATGACGAGCCCGTGTTTATGGAAATGCCGGTGAAACGCTGGGTGCGTATTCGCCAATCTTCCACCGATAAAACCGACCGTCGTCCAGTTGTAGAAGCCTGGATCCGTGTCGGCAGTATCCACGAAAAAACCCAATTTACGCTCGCTGATCGCACCAACATGGAATATCCCGTCCTACTGGGCCGAGAGTTCTTCAAAGATCTCGCAGTGGTTGATGTCAGCCAAGAACATATTCATCCCAAGTACGAGCCTGAAACGCAACCGGATGCTAGCAGTAACGACGCTAACCAAAAATAGGTCACCTTTATGGTTTCACGTGTTCCATTTTACTTTTTAATCGGTTTTCTGGTCTTGGCAGGTATTGCGTTAAGCGCATACCGTCATATGGTTTATGGCGTGCCATGGCTCGCTGATGAAACTCGCCAAGTGTGGCAGATTGAAGCACGCATCAATTTTGATGCCACCGGTGGGCCGGTGAAGGTGAATCTTGCCGCGCCCGATAGCCAACCCGGCCTGACTTTGATTGACGAAAGCACCTCGTCATCTGGCTATGGGTTTTCTTTGCTTGATACCGACTACGGCCGCCAAGCGCAATGGTCAACACGCACCGCCACCGGCGAACAAACCCTTTATTTCAAAAACCAAATGCTGGTGGATGACAGTGCCCGCTATACCATGACGCCACCGGAGCACGACACCGTTGCTGCCCCGGTAATGGACAATGCGGCTAAAAACGCTGCGCTCGCCTTACTCGATCGTGCTCGCGCCCGCTCGGCGGATAACATCACCCTGACCAGAGAGCTAATCAAACAATTTAACAGCACCGACAGCCAAAACGCGGCATTGTTGCTTAACGCCTTTGATAAGCCAGATGCGGTTCAAAAGACATTGGCGCTAGAAGGGATCCATGCCCGCGTTGTGGGTGGTTTGAAGTTAGAAGACGGTCGCCGTCGCCAAAGCATCTCACCAATGATCCAAGTGTGGCAAGACACACAGTGGCATTTATTCGATCTCACTACCGGACAAAATGGCCATCGCGACGACGTTCTCCTATGGAACCAACGAGGCGGTCCTTTGCTGGAAGTGACAGGCGGTGAGCACAGTCATGTCAACTTCTCGATCATTTCTCAGGATATCAGTCCGCAGCAGGCGACCACCGCCAAAGTGAACGCCGACGATCTGCTCAACTTTTCGATTCATAGCTTGCCGATTGAAGAGCAAGCCATGTTCAAAACCATCATGCTGATCCCAATTGGTGCGCTGATCGTGGTGTTCTTACGGGTCATTGTTGGCTTAAAAACCTCTGGCACCTTTATGCCAGTATTGATTGCAGTCGCGTTTGTGCAAACCCAATTAATCACCGGCATTGTTGGCTTTGTTCTGATTGTCGGCACGGGCTTGGTGATCCGAAGTTATCTCTCCCGGCTCAACTTATTGCTGGTGGCACGGATCTCTGCGGTGATTATTACCGTGATTTTGATTATCGCCGTGTTCAGTGTGATTGCGTTCCACATCGGCCTAATCGAAGGACTAACCATTACCTTCTTCCCGATGATCATCTTGTCATGGACGATTGAACGGATGTCGATTCTATGGGAAGAAGAAGGCGCTAAAGAGGTGGTTATTCAAGGCGGCGGCTCGCTTCTCACCGCCGTGCTGGTCTATCTCGCGATGACCAATGAGTTAGTTCGCCATCTGACCTTTAATTTCATTGGTGTGCAGTTAGTGATTCTGGCCCTGATCTTAATGCTGGGTAACTACACGGGCTATCGCCTCTCTGAGCTGAAGCGCTTCCGCCCACTTGCTGCTAATGAAAAAAGTCTCGGCCTTGCGCCCACCTCGGGAGGTGATGATGCGAACACTCCTCGCTAAACTGGCGTCGCCCTTCCGTCTCAATGAAGCGGGCGTGATGGGCATGAACCAACGTAATATTCGTTATATTGGTCGCTACAACGATAGACGCTTGTATCCACTGGTGGATGATAAGCTCAAAACCAAACTGATTGCACAACAAGCCGGCGCGACGGTGCCGGACTTGATTGGTGTGATTGATAGCCAAGCGGATGTTAAACGCATTCACGCCATGGTCGCAAACTGGCCGGGCTTTGTGATTAAACCGGCCCAAGGCTCTGGCGGTAAAGGGATCATGGTGATCACGCAAAATCACCAAGGGCGCTATTTTAAAGCCTCCGGCAAAGAAGTCAGTCATGACGATGTAGAGCGCCATATTACCAACACATTGGCGGGCTTGTTTTCCCTCGGCGGTAAAGCCGATGTGGCGGTGGTCGAGAACTTAATCGCGTTCGATGACAGCTTTAGCGGCTTTAGTTATGAAGGCGTGCCTGATATTCGTGTGATTGTGTTTCAAGGCTATCCTGTGATGGCGATGATGCGTCTCTCAACCTCGGCGTCAGACGGTAAGGCTAACCTGCACCAAGGCGCGGTTGGGGTTGGGCTGGATCTTGCAACTGGTCATGCATTAAAAGCGGTGCAATTTAACAGCCCCATTACTCACCACCCTGATACGCACCAAGACTTGTATACGCTTAGGGTCCCACATTGGCAGCAATTGCTCACCCTTGCCGCCAGTGCGTGGGAGATGACTGGGCTCGGTTACATGGGCACCGATATGGTCCTTGATAAAGACAAAGGCCCAATGGTGTTGGAGTTAAATGCTCGCCCCGGGCTTGCGATTCAAATCGCCAATGGCTGTGGCTTGTTGCCCAGACTAAGGTTGATCGAGTCTTTACCGCCATGTCGCTATCCACCATTACCCGAAGCGCGCGTTGCGTTTTCCATGCGTCACTTTGCCGGCCAACAAACTCAGCCCCTGAAGCCGCGGTTAGCGAAAGTCAGTTAAAACGCTCAGTAGGCAAAAAAAGCTAAAGTTCTCTGCGCCTTGCCGATAACCAAAGTAACCGGCTCATTGGTTTGATACTTAAGGTAAGGCGCCCACAGTGACAGTGCACACCATCGACAAAGCACGCATCATCAGTGATGTGCAGTTTGGAGACAAGCTGAATCATGCAGTGACGCAAGGACGTCGCTCTGATTTTGCGTTGATGCTCGCCCTGATGTCCGGTGATGCCAATGAGTCAACGCCACTCTCACCGCTTGACGAAAAGACCATTAATGATGAGGTTCTACGTCGTCAATTTCAGCTTGCCCCACCTCAGCCGTTGGCGGCCAGTAATGAAGAAGATTACGTTCGTGCTGGTGCGCAAGCCGATGCCTTCCACCGTGGCGGGATTGCCAGTGCACATCTGCGCTTTCAGCTCGCACCTGCTGCCATGCACTACCCGCCCCAAGGCACCCACGGCTTTGATGAGGCGGTCTATCACAATTTATCTGGCCACCAGCGTCGTAAATTGGCAGATAGCGAGTCTGCACGACTCTCACTCAACCCGACGACCTTGTATGAAAATCTCACCACCGCACACTGCCAAGACAAAATGCGTGTGAGCGCATAACCACCAAGATCGCAAGTCGATCCCGACGATAAATAGCGATCCTTTTCCAAAATGTGATCCTCTATATATTCCGAGCAATCGATCCCCAATTTACCCACTTGTTTTGAACATTTTTTGCGCACCCCGCGTGTTTCTGTACCAGTATTAACTTCCCACGCTTGAACAAGCTGGGGGTAAGTTGTCACTTTCTCGTGAATGAAATTCGTAACATATTGTAGAGACAGTGATTTTTCGTAAAGGATTGATGTGATTGAGGAAATGACCATGAAGATAGATAACGCGGTGGTCGTCATCACAGCAGGCGGCTCGCCATCCGGGCGTGCCATGGCTGAACATTTTTGCTCATTAGGCGCCGATGTCGTACTGCTTGATACCGAGTGGCCGACGCTACGCCTAAGCGCCGATCAGTGCCGAGATTATCCCGGCCGGATCCAGCCGATCTGTTTAGCCGATTATCAGCCTCAATCCATCAATGATGCCTTTGCTCAAATCGTCACACTGTTTGGTGGTATTGATGTGCTCATCAATCATTGGCAAGGGGATGTTCTGCCTAGCCTTTTAGACAATGGAAACTTGGGTGATATGCCACAAACGGTCGCCGATTCTACTTCGCATTATTATGTCGTCGTGCAACGCGCCGCCGTTTGCATGCAACAGCGTGGACGCCCCGGTGTGATTATTAATGTTGCCGGCCATCATTTAACCCCAGATACGGTCGCTAATGCCATGATTGGAGGGCTCACTCAGCGGTGGGCTAAAGAATTATCTGGGCTCAAAATTCGCGTTGGCGGTATTGTTCCTCGCGGACGCACGATGAATCGCGCAAGCGGAGGAATGGATGATGAGCTGATTCGTAATGCGGAATATATCGTCTCCAACGACTCTTTTAACGGCCGATTATTAGAGGCAAGTGGGTAGAGGGATCGAGGACCTAGGGCCTAGGGCCTAGAAACGGCTTTATGCTTTTCCCGTACTTCGTAAGCGAAGCATCTCGTCTCTTTCCGTATTCCGTAACCAAAGGGCTCTGTATTCAAGATCCCGATTCAGGCCTGATGCTGAGACGTATGTTCACCCCGCCAAGTTAAGCCATTAAACGCACAAAAAAGACCCGCCGAGGCGGGTCTTGATTTTTATTCGGTGAAAGCGTCGCGATTAGGCTTTTGCTTTCGCACCTTTTTTGTCTGCACCCGCTTTAGTTGGCGCGGCCGCTGGTTGGTCATCTTTTTTCTTGATAACCGTGGTGCCTTCGAAGGTTTCACCTTCAACATATGGCTTACCGTAGTAAGAGGCCAACAGCWCTTCTTTTAGCTCTTTGATCAGTGGGTAGCGTGGGTTCGCACCAGTACATTGGTCATCGAACGCTTCTTCCGCAAGCTCATCAAGTTTGGCAATGAAGTCAGCTTCTGGGACACCGGCCGCTTGGATAGACGCAGGGATATCCAGTTTCAACTTCATTTCTTCCAACCAAGCGAGGAGACGCTCAATCTTCTGCGCTGTGCGGTCACCGTCTTGAGACAGACCTAAGTGATCCGCAACTTCTGCATAACGACGACGTGCTTGTGGACGGTCGTACTGTGAGAACGCAGTTTGTTTGGTTGGGTTGTCGTTGGCGTTGAAACGAACCACGTTTGAAATCAGCAGTGCGTTAGCAAGACCGTGTGGTAAGTGGAACTCAGCACCGATTTTGTGCGCCATTGAGTGACACACACCCAAGAAGGCGTTAGCAAACGCAATACCGGCAATGGTCGCACCATTGTGTACTTTTTCACGTGCAATTGGGTCGTTCGCACCGTGCGCATAGCTCGCTGGTAGATACTCGTTCAGCAGTTTCAGTGCTTGTAGCGCTTGACCGTCAGAATATTCGCTTGCCAGTACTGACACATAAGCTTCCAAAGCGTGCGTAATCGCATCATAACCACCAAAGGCAGTCAGAGACTTCGGCATGTTCATTACCAAGTTGGCATCAACAATCGCCATCTGTGGTGTCAGCTCGTAATCAGCCAGTGGGTATTTGGCACCGGTTTCATCGTCGGTAACAACTGCAAACGGCGTTACTTCTGAGCCTGTACCTGATGTGGTCGTTACACAAACCAGCTCTGCTTTTTTACCCATTTTAGGGAACTTATAAATACGTTTACGGATATCCATAAAGCGCATTGCTAGCTCTTCGAACGCAGTTTCCGGGTGCTCGTACATAACCCACATGATTTTCGCTGCATCCATTGGTGAACCACCACCTAGGGCAATGATCACGTCTGGCTGGAAGCTCTTCATCGCGTCGGCACCTTTGCGTACCACGCTCAAGGTAGGATCGGCTTCCACTTCAAAGAAGGTGGTCACATCCATGCCCTGCGCTTTGAGCATTTTTTCGATATCGTCAGAGTAACCGTTGTTGAACAAGAAACGGTCAGTCACGATCATCGCACGTTTCTTGTCTTCCAAATCACTCAGCGCGATTGGCAAGCTGCCGCGACGGAAGTAGATAGATTTTGGTAGTTTGTGCCACAGCATATTCTCAGCTCGCTTCGCAACAGTTTTCTTGTTCATCAGGTGTTTAGGCCCAACGTTTTCAGAAATCGAGTTACCGCCCCAAGAGCCACAACCCAGTGTGAGTGATGGTGCAACGTTGAAGTTGTACAGGTCACCGATGCCACCGTGGGTGGTTGGGATGTTCACCAGAATACGCGCTGTTTTCAGGCGGTCGCCGAAGTACTTGATGCGATCTTGGTTAACGTCTTGGTTGGTGTATAAGCCAGAGGTATGACCGATACCGCCCATTTCTACCATTTTGCATGCCATATCCACGGCGTGCTCGAAGCTTTTCGCACGGAACATACCCAAGGTTGGCGAGAGTTTCTCGTGAGCGAATTCTTCTTCGATGCTGATTTCAAGGCCTTCGCCGATCAGTACCTTGGTGTCAGACGGCACGCTCACACCTGCCATATCGGCAATCTTAGTGGCGGGCTGGCCAACGATGTCTGCGTTCAGGTTACCGTTAATCAGGATAACTTTACGCACTTTGTCTGCTTCGGCTTTGCTCAGGACATAAGCTTTGTGAGAAGCAAAACGTTCTTTCACTTCGTCGTACACTTCGTCCATCACGATAACCGCTTGCTCTGATGCACAGACCACACCGTTATCGAAGGTTTTTGACATCAATACAGATGCAACCGCACGTTTGATATCCGCTGTTTCGTCAATCACGACCGGCACGTTACCCGCACCGACACCAATCGCAGGTTTACCTGATGAGTAAGCCGCTTTAACCATGCCTGGACCACCGGTCGCAAGGATCAGGTTGATGTCATCATGCTTCATCAATGCGTTAGAAAGCTCAACTGAAGGTTGGTCAATCCAGCCGATGATGTCTTTCGGTGCACCTGCTGCAACCGCTGCTTCCAGCACAAGTTTAGCCGCATCATTGGTTGAGTTTTTCGCACGTGGGTGTGGCGAGAAGATAATACCGTTACGGGTTTTCAAAGAAATCAGTGATTTGAAAATCGCGGTAGAGGTCGGGTTGGTGGTTGGAACGATACCACAGATAAGGCCTACAGGCTCAGCGATAGTGATGGTGCCGAACTCATCATTCTCTTCTAGAATGCCGCAGGTTTTCTCATCTTTGTATTTGTTGTAGATAAACTCAGACGCGAAGTGGTTTTTGATTACCTTGTCTTCCAAGATACCCATGCCTGACTCTTCAACAGCTTGTTTGGCCAGAGGGATACGCGCATTGTTCGCGGCAAGCGAGGCTGCACGGAAGATTTTGTCAACTTGCTCCTGTGAGTAGGTGGCAAATTCTTTTTGTGCCTTTTTGACACGCTCAACCATGGCGTTGAGTTCAGCAATATTAGTGACAGGCATAGTCATCTCCTGGTTCATATTTGAAAATCATTTAGTAATTGCTTGCCGCAGCATTGTTGCAAGCTAACCGATGTTTCTGACAGTTAGCGACACGGTTTGGTGCGTGGCATTTAGTAAATAACTTTCAAAACTGAGTATAAATTTTCACAGCATCAACAACTTGATCTCGATCATTTGTTATCAAATCAATATCAATAATCTCTGCGTTTAATCCCCATTGTTACTGGGTTTATTATCTTTGTAGCACACTGGGCATGTGTCTACATTTTTCACCAATGCAACATGTAATTTACATTACATCTCAGTACCAAAGGCGGGTATTGTATGAAATTTTCAACAAATAGCCGCTAAAGTTGTTATTTATGTCCACGTCACTCGACCCTCAGTATAGTTTGCTGAGAGAAAGTTGCGTGACAGTGATCGCCCACCTGTAGCACATCAAAAAATCCGTTTAAAGAAACGCAATCAGTAAATGCATAAAATGCAAGCTCAAGCGGTTGGTTTTTGGGCTGAGCTCGCTATACTGACGCAACCATTAACCCGAGAGAAACTGGACTTCCTCACCGCATCACGAGAGTCGCCATGGCAGCCTTCGACCCCATGATCTTCGTACAGTTTTTTGTCGGGCTTTTTGCCGCTGTTAACCCCATTGGTATCATGCCCGTTTTTGTCACCTTGACCGCCCATCTCGATGAACAAGAACGCAATCGCACGGCCTATACTGCCGCGATCGCCGTCGCCGTTATCTTGATTGTTTCCTTGCTGGCCGGACAAATGTTGTTGGATTTGTTCAGTATTTCGCTGGACTCGTTCCGCGTGGCGGGAGGCATGCTATTGCTGAGTATTGCTTTTACCATGATGAACGGGAAGCTCGGCGAAGGTAAGCAAAACAAGCAAGAGCAGTCTGAGTCGATCAGTCGGGAACAAGTCGGTGTAGTGCCGCTGGCGATGCCTTTGCTGGCTGGCCCGGGTGCGATCAGCTCCACCATTGTTTACGGTTCTCAATACCCAGATACATGGAGCACGCTGACACTGATTGCCACCTTAGTGATCTTTGCCGCCGGTATTTGGGGACTGTTCCGTGTGGGCCCTGCGGTAGTGCGCTTTCTCGGCCAAACGGGTATCAACGTCATTACTCGGATTATGGGCCTTATTCTAGGCTCGTTAGGCATTGAGTTTATTGCCTCAGGAATGCGGGCGTTGTTCCCCGGACTGAGCTAAATGTAATCCGAGCCACAGTTACGTATAACCGGCACGCAGCAAAGGTTGCAGTGCCGGTTTTTTTTCGGCCCAATATCAGTGTCATTCATAGCAAGGACCTCTTATGGCCGACGCGCAAAACCGAGTAAAACGCTATTTATATACCACCATTTTTGGCACTGACACACCGCATGGAAAAGCATTTGATATCGCGTTGATCGTGCTGATCCTCGCCTCGATGGTGGTACTGATGCTGGAGTCGATTGCTAGCTTTCACGCTAAGTGGTCCAACTGGTTGTTTTGGATTGAGTGGGGCTTTACCGGCATCTTTACCATTGAGTACATACTGCGCCTTTACTGCTCTCCACGTCCTTCTGCTTACGCGCGTAGCTTTTATGGTGTCGTCGATTTACTTGCAATTTTGCCGACCTATATCGCGATTTTTGTTCCCGGCACCACCTATTTAATGGTCGTACGCCTGCTAAGGGTTTTACGTATCTTTCGGGTTCTGAGGTTGATGCGCTTTTTGGAAGACTCCAACATCTTACTCCGTTCGATGATGCTATCATCGCGCAAGGTGATGATTTTCTTTTTCTCCGTGGCAATTCTAGTCACCGTGTTCGGCGCACTCATGTATGTGATTGAAGGGCCAGAAAACGGCTTTACCAGTATCCCCTATGCTATCTACTGGGCGATCGTCACCCTCACCACGGTGGGCTATGGTGATATAGTGCCGCAAACCGATGTAGGTAAGGCCTTGGCGTCATTCACCATGTTGATGGGCTACTCGATCATTGCCGTGCCTACCGGGATCATCACCGCTGAGATTGGCCAGCAGATGTCACTGCATCGCAACTTAGTAAAGTGTCCGAATTGTTCAAAAAGCGGCCATGAGTCCGATGCGTCATTTTGTAAGCATTGCGGCAGTGAGCTGCCGGAAGCCGACAAACGCGTGGTGACACCCGGACTGTAACAGCTGCCTTGATTGGAATAGCACCGCCACTATCGCGAGTAAAACATGAGTGCCAATAAAAGCATGCGATTCGGATAAGAAAAAACGGAGCTTTGGGGCTCCGTTTTTTGGGTGAGTCGTTCGAGGGCGCTATGCTTTGGCTTACTTACGACGCCAAGTGGTGCCTTGAGGACCGTCTTCTAGCACAATGCCCATCGCGGTGAGCGCATCGCGCGCCGCATCGGCAGCCGCAAAGTCTTTGGCTTTACGGGCGTCATTACGTGTTTGAATGAGGGCTTCAATCTTTGCCACTTCATCGTCAGCGCCTGCATCGCCTTGCAAGAAGCTATCGGCATTTTGCTCAAGCAAACCAAGAACCGACGCCAATTTACGCATTTGCGCACCCAGTGCGGATGCCGCTGCCATATCATCGCCGCGTAAGCGGTTAACCTCACGCGCCATATCAAAGAGCACGGAGTAGGCTTCTGGCGTGTTGAAATCATCGTCCATCGCCGCTTCAAAGCGTGCCACGTATTCATCGCCACCGGCTGGYGTTGCCTCGTCGAGCCCTCGCAGTGCAGTGTACAGACGCTCGAGCGCTGAACGGGCTTGATTGAGGTTTTCATCGCTGTAATTGAGCTGGCTACGATAGTGACCGGACAGCAAGAAGTAGCGCACGGTTTCGGCATCGTAGTGCGCCAACACGTCGCGGATAGTAAAGAAGTTCCCCAAAGATTTGGACATCTTTTCACGGTCAACCATCACCATGCCACTGTGCATCCACGTATTCACATACTGGGTGTTGTGCGCGCAGCAAGACTGTGCAATTTCATTCTCATGGTGAGGGAACTGCAAGTCAGAGCCGCCACCGTGAATATCAAAGTGATCACCTAAAATCGCAGAGTTCATCGCTGAACATTCGATGTGCCAGCCCGGACGGCCGGCTCCCCATGGCGACTCCCAAGTTGGTTCGCCCGGCTTAGACATTTTCCATAACACAAAATCGAGAGGGCTACGCTTCGCCGCTTCCACATCAACACGGGCACCGGCCTGCAGTTGTTCAAGATCTTGCTTGGATAGCTTGCCGTAATCGTCAAATTTCGCGACTTCGAACATCACATCGCCATTGTCTGCAACGTAAGCAAAGCCTCGCTCAATCAACTTTTCGACTAGCGAGATAATTTCATCAATGTAGTCGGTGGCGCGCGGTTCGATATCGGGACGTGCCATGTTGAGCGCATCAAAGTCTTGATGCATTTCACTGATCAAACGCTCAGTCAGTGACTCACAGCTTTCGCCGTTTTCCGCCGCACGTTTGATAATTTTATCGTCGATGTCGGTAATATTGCGGACAAACGTTAAGTCATAACCACGATGGCGCAAATAACGTGAGATCATGTCAAACGCCACGAAAGTACGCCCATGACCGATATGACAAAGATCGTAAATGGTCACCCCACAGACATACATGCCGATTTTTCCCGGCGTGATGGGTTGAAAGATCTCTTTCTCTCGCGTCAATGAGTTGTATATCTTTAACGTGTTAGTTGGCGTCGACATAGTGGTTTTGGTTACTCGTTACGATAGTGACAAAATTAGAATGAATGGACTATTACACCTTTTATACCTGCTTGACGCAAGCACGACAGACACGCAACAGGCTGTCTTGCCCGAATTGTTGTCTACGATCTCACTCACATCTCGTTACTAAAAACTGTCATGAGTGGTTGAGCTCATGGATAAGATCGCTTAGCTTCCTGTAAAGAATCTTTACCGATAAATAAACCACGGTATTTTCATGACACGATCAACTAAGCAACACCAAGTCGCCACGCCATCCTCAGCCGAGTTCGGTTCGCCCGATAAAGTCGATATGATTTTGTCTCAGTGGCATCAAGAACGCCCTGATATCGACCCCTCTCCGATGGCCATTACCGGGCGGTTGGCGCGCGTGGTAGGGCATATTAATCCGCGCCTTCAGCAGGTGTTCAATCAATTCAACTTAAACCCGGGGGAGTTTGACGTCCTCGCAACGCTGCGCCGTTCAGGCAAACCGCACACGCTTACACCCAACCAGCTGCTGCAATCGCTGATGCTCACCTCAGGTGCAATGACCAATCGAATTGATCGCCTCGAGCAGAAAGGGTTGGTTGCACGCAGTCCAGATCCCAATGACCGCCGTGGTGTTTATGTTTCATTGACCGACGCTGGACTGCAATTGATTGATGATGCAGTGGTGGCGCACACCGATAACTTACACAAAATGTTGAGCCCGTTGAGTCAAGCACAACAAGACCAATTGTCCGGCCTTTTGAAGACCTTGCTGCATCATTTTGAACCAGAGAATATGGATTAATTCGGCTTGTATCACGGATCGAGCTTGATCAGAGACGTTGTTAGGCTAAAATCTTGGCTCCTTATAGCCAAGCCAATGACAGGATTACATCATGGTGACTCTTCATACCACGTTCGGTGACATCAAATTACGCATGTTTGCGGACGAAGCACCGGCTACGGTCGAGAACTTTTTACAATACTGCCGTGACGGCTTTTACAACGGAACCCTGTTCCACCGCGTGATTGACGGCTTTATGGTCCAAGGCGGTGGCATGGCCTCTGGCATGGAAGAAAAGCCAACCCGCGCACCGATTAAAAACGAAGCGGATAACGGCTTAAGTAACCGTACTGGCATGCTTGCGATGGCGCGCACCATGGAGCCGCACTCAGCAAGCTCGCAGTTTTTCATCAACGTTAATGACAACCTGTTCCTCGATCACAAAGCTAAAACGCCAGATGGCTGGGGCTACTGTGTATTCGCAGAAGTGGTTGATGGCATGGACGTCGTGAACAAAATTAAAGGCGTTGCCACCGGTAACTGGGGTTATGTCCACCAAGACGTGCCGGTTGAAGAAGTCTTGATCGATAGCGTGACTATCGAAGACTAAGCCGCACTCGTCAACAAGGGTAGCTCAGGCTACCCTTTCTTTTATTACCATCATAAAGCCAACGCATGCCACATACCCTCTTTATTGCCGATCTCCATTTAAGCCCAACGCGGCCTGATATTACCGACTGCTTTGAACGTTTTATGCAGCAGGAAGTGATACACGCCGACGCGCTCTATGTACTCGGGGACTTATTCGAAGCATGGATTGGTGATGATGATAACAGCCCGTTTCACCAACAAATTAAAGCGGCGTTTTCTGCGGTGACGGAGCGCGGCGTGCCGGTGTATTTTATTCATGGCAATCGCGATTTTTTGATTGGTCAACGCTTTGCTATGGAAACCGGCGTAACCCTGTTAAACGAGCTTGAGTGCATCGATTTATATGGCACCCCTACCCTGATCTTACACGGGGATACCTTGTGTTTAGAGGATGTTGACTATCAAGCGTTTCGCCGCAAAGTCCACCAGCCTTGGTTGCAGCGACTCTTTTTGTGCTTGCCGCTAACATGGCGCCGTAAGATTGCGGCCAAAATGCGCGCAGGCAGTGCCAATGCCAACCAGCAAAAGTCATCCACCATCATGGATGTGACGCCACAAGAAGTGCAGCGCCAGTTGGATAAAGCGGGAGTCACTAACATGATTCACGGCCATACTCACCGCCCTCATATTCATCAGTGGCACCAACACGGCACCGCGTACCAACGGATTGTGTTAGGCGACTGGTATGATCACGGTTCTGTCTTGATGTGTAGTGCCCAAGGGTGTGACTTACAAACCCGCAACTTTATCCATCGTTAAGCCATTCAGCCTATTGTTAAGAGAAAGCTATGCAAACTGACTTGTGCCCTTGTTGCAGTCATAAAACCTATCAAGACTGTTGCGCCCCTATTCACCAAAACCCTGCCAATGCGTCTCATCCTGAGCAATTGATGCGCGCTCGTTATAGTGCACACCCCAAAGGCTTGGTGGATTTTATTGTTGCGACCTATCACAGTGAATGTGGCGCCAGCTCGTTTCGTGAAGACATTGCCACCATGACTCAACATCAGTGGCAGTCTCTCGAGGTGCTAGATAGTGAGGTGTTGCAACAAGGTGAACTTGGCTTTGTGACCTTCAAAGCTCACTTTATTGCCGACGGTGAGCCTCAGTGCCTGTTCGAGCGCTCTCGTTTTGTCAAAGAAACGATCGATGGACAGCTTCAGTGGCGATATATCGATGGTGTCTTCCCCGGTCATGTCAAAGCGGGACGTAATGACCCCTGCCCGTGTGGCAGCGGACGCAAATTTAAAAAGTGTTGTGGCTAACCCACCCTAAGCTGCTCAAAAAACAATCAAGCTTTGCGTTCTCTGGTCGATACTCTAATTAAGACGCTAGGAGGACGCACTATGAATTGGCTTGGCAACCTAAGTCCTGTGTACCGAAAGCCCTCTGCACCACCCACCAAAGTTTGGGCGATTAAGAAACAGGCTAGCATTGAAGAGCGCAAACAACGCCGCTTGGATGACACATCGGATCATGATGCGTCACCAAAAGCTGAAAAAGAGAACGCGCCACGCAAAAAAGATGATGGCTCGCTGGATGTCTACGTATAGGCGCCACCGTTTGATTCGGCGTCACCGCTCACCGCTGTAGGCGGTGAAAAAATCTCCATATTGGGAGTTGCAATCTAAGCTCACTTTGATATTGTCGAAAAAGAGACGAGATTGACCAACGTAAATGGACATCAAAAAATGACTTCAACGCTAATGACAATGCATCACCACCATCATCCTGACTAGTCTTTCGGGAAGAATGGTTTCGACTGGAAGACGAGTAACAAGCGCTTCCGTCGGTCATTAGCCAGCTAACAAATTCAGACCCTCGGGAGCACCGTCTTCCGAGGGTTTTTTCTTTTTTAGCTTTTCATTTTTAGACAAGGAAGCACACATGCAAACACAACGCCTACGTATCGCCATCCAAAAAAAGGGGCGCCTCGCCAAAGAATGCCAAGAGCTGCTTAAACGCTGCGGGGTAAAAATCAATTACACCGGTGAACGTTTAGTGGTCCACGCCGAAAACATGCCTCTCGATCTGCTGCTGGTCCGTGACGATGATATCCCGGGCCTTATCATGGACGGCGTGGTTGATTTAGGGGTAATTGGCGAAAACGAACTAGAGGAAGTACGCCTTGAGCGCATCAAGCTGGGCGAGCCTAGCCAATATCAACTGCTGCGCCGACTCGATTTCGGCGGCTGTCGTCTCTCCATCGCTCTCGATAAAGACCAAAGCTATAACGGCCCACAAGACCTGGCCAACCAACGCATTGCCACCACCTACCCCAACATCCTTAAAGCCTATATGGACAAACAAGGTGTGAGCTTTAGCACTTGTATGCTCAATGGCTCAGTCGAAGTCGCGCCGCGTGCAGGGCTCGCTGATGCGATTTGTGATTTGGTCTCAACGGGCGCCACCTTAGAAGCGAACGGCTTGAAAGAAGCGGAAGTCATTTTCCGCTCCAAAGCGGTATTGATCCAGCGCGAGGGCCGCTTCAGTGACGAAAAAACCGCATTGATTGAACGCTTGCTCACTCGCATGCAAGGGGTCATCCAAGCCAAAGAGTCTAAATACATCATGCTCCACGCGCCAAACGACACCCTAGAGCAAGTGGTCGAATTACTCCCCGGCGCGGAAGATCCCACCATCTTGCCGTTGGCTCACGAGAAAAACCGTGTTGCTGTGCACCTTGTGAGCACCGAGAATCTGTTCTGGGAAACGATGGAAAAATTGAAGCAGTTGGGCGCAAGCTCAATTTTGGTCCTGCCGATTGAAAAGATGATGGAGTAAGTCGCCATGCGTACAGTAGTCTGGAAATCACTCGGAGAGTCACAAAAAGAAGGCTTAATGCGCCGCCCAGCAATCACAACCGGCGCCCAAACCCAAGCGAGCGTCGCGGAGATTATCGCCGATGTCCGTGAACGGGGAGATGATAGCTTAAAAGCATTGACCCAAAAGTTTGATGGTGTCGAACTGGATAGCATCAAACTCGACAAAGGGACCTTGGCCGAGGCTGAAGCGCGCTTGGGAGAAGATATCAAACTCGCCTTACGCCAAGCCTACGATAACATCAGCACCTTTCACCGTGCGCAAAAAGCGCAGCCGTTAAAAGTCGAAACCATGCCAGGGGTGGTGTGTGAATCCATTACCCGCCCGATTAACCGTGTGGGGCTGTATATTCCCGGTGGCAGCGCGCCTTTGCCTTCTACCGTATTGATGTTGGGCGTACCCGCACAAATTGCCGGCTGTCGTAAAGTAGTGCTGTGTACCCCGCCGCCGGTGGCCGATGAAATTTTATACTGTGCCAAACTGTGCGAGATTGATGAGATTTATACCCTGGGCGGCGCACAAGCGGTGGCGGCGATGGCCTTTGGCACCCAAAGCGTGACCAAGGTGGATAAAATTTTTGGCCCGGGTAATGCCTATGTCACCGAAGCCAAACGGCAAGTGAGCCTGGCCGCCAATGGCGCAGCCATGGATATGCCTGCTGGCCCCTCGGAAGTGTTAGTGATTGCTGATGCTGGCGCAGATCCGGACTTTGTTGCCGCTGATTTACTCAGCCAAGCGGAGCACGGCCCCGACTCGCAAGTAGTGCTAGTGACCCCCGCGCCAGAAATGGCAGAGAAAGTGGCGGATGCAGTGCAGCAGCAATTAACCACGCTCAACCGCGCTGCGATTGCCAAACAAGCGCTGGGCAGCAGTGTGATTATTATTGCCGACACCCTCACTCAGTGCGTGTCGATTTCTAACCGTTATGGGCCAGAGCACTTGATTGTGCAAACTCAACAGCCAAGGGACTTATTGCCCCTATTGGATAACGCTGGCTCGATTTTCTTGGGCGCATACTCGCCCGAGTCTGTGGGCGATTACGCCTCTGGCACCAATCACGTGCTCCCCACTTATGGTTATACGCGCACCTACAGCAGCCTTGGGCTGGCCGACTTTACCAAGCGAATGACAGTGCAACAGCTTAGTGACACGGGTTTGCAAACACTGGGCCCAACAGTGATGCGTATTGCCGAAGCAGAAGGCTTGGATGCTCACCGCCAAGCGGTCGAAATTCGTCTGACTAAACTACAACAAACTCAAGCCTCAGAGGACTCGTTAGCATGAGTATCGAAAAACTCGCCCGTGAGCAAGTACAAGCGCTTATTCCCTATCAGTCAGCCCGCCGTATCGGCGGTAGCGGGGATGTCTGGCTCAATGCCAACGAGTCACCCTTTGACAATACTTACACCGTAAGTGGACAAGGGCTCAATCGCTACTCCAGCTGCCAGCCGGCATCATTGATTAATGCCTATGCAGACTATGCCGGCGTAGCAACGAACCAAGTCATCACCACTCGTGGCGCCGATGAAGGGATTGATTTGTTGCTGCGTGCCTTTTGCGAACCAAACCAAGATAGCGTGCTAATTTGCCCGCCTACCTATGGCATGTATGCGGTCAGTGCGGAAAACCAAGGGATCGCGACCACCCAAGTGCCTCTCACCGCGGACTGGCAGCTGGACATGGCAGGAATTGATACCGCCTTGGTGGCAGATGCCAGCATCAAGCTTATCTTCGTGTGTAGTCCCAATAATCCGACCGGCAATCTCATTAACCGCGACGACATAGAAGCGCTACTTACCCGCACTCAAGATCGCGCGATTGTGGTGCTGGATGAAGCCTATATCGAATTTAGTCCAGAAGCGACCTGCACCGACTTGCTCGCACGCTTTGATAATCTGGCCATTTTGCGCACCCTATCAAAAGCGTTCGCTCTGGCGGGACTGCGTTGCGGCTTTACCCTCGCCAATCCCGCTATTATTAACTTGATGCTCAAGGTGATCCCGCCGTATCCCGTGCCGGTCCCGGTGGCAGAGATTGCCGAGCAAGCGCTCTCAGAACCTGGCTTGGCGCGGATGAAATATCAGGTTTTGGACTTGACCGCCAACCGTGCCTATTTGCAAGCCGGCCTCAGTATGCTGCCCGGCATCAAGGTACATCCAGGATTTGGTAACTACCTGCTGATAAGCCTGGACGACACCGATGCGGTGTTCGAGCACTTGGGTAATGCGGGGATTATTGTGCGCCGTACCGCAGTCGAGAACAGCTTGCGCATCAGTATTGGTAACCGTGACGAATGTGAAAAAGTGTTGGCTTTTATCCGCCAGCAGCTCAGTGAATAAGGACAACCACTGTGAAAAACAAGATTTTATTTATTGACCGTGATGGCACCCTAATTGTGGAGCCGCCTGAAGATTATCAAGTAGATCGTCTGGATAAATTGGCCTTTGAGCCGGACGTGATCCCCGCACTACTTAGCCTGCAAGCGGCGGGCTACACCTTGGTGATGGTGAGCAATCAAGATGGTTTAGGGACCGATAGCTTCCCGCAAGCGGACTTTGATGCACCACACAACATGATGATGGCGCTATTTCGCTCACAAGGGATCCATTTTGAAGACGTGCTGATTTGTCCGCACTTTGATAGCGACGACTGTAGCTGCCGCAAGCCCAAATTAGGCTTGGTAAAAGACTATCTGCAGCAAGGCCGGATTGATTTCGCTCAATCGGCGGTGATTGGCGATCGCGACACCGATATCACCTTAGCCAACAATATGGCGCTACAAGGGATCAAATATCAGCGTGAGGTGATGGGCTGGCCACAAATTGTCGAGCGTCTCACCCAGCAGCCGCGCATCGCATCGGTGACTCGCACCACCAAAGAAACCGACATTCAGGTAGATGTTAACCTGGATAAGAGTGGCGGTAGCCGCATTGAAACCGGACTGGGCTTTTTTGACCACATGTTGGATCAAATCGCCACCCACGGCGGTTTTCAGCTGAGCGTTGGCGTTAAAGGCGATTTGCACATCGATGACCACCACACCATTGAAGACACCGCCCTCGCCTTGGGCGACGCGCTTAAACGGGCGCTGGGCGATAAGCGCGGCATTAGCCGTTTTGGATTTAGCCTGCCGATGGATGAGTGCTTGGCGCAATGTGCGTTAGATTTATCCGGACGCCCCTATTTGAAATTTGAGGCCAGCTTCCCGCAGCCACAAGTGGGCGATATGTCGACCGAAATGGTCGGGCATTTTTTCCGCTCATTGACCGACACCTTGGCCTGTACTCTGCACCTGACGGTGTCGGGCGAAAACACCCACCACTTGGTAGAAAGCTTATTTAAAGCCTTTGGCCGCACCTTGCGTCAAGCCATCAATGTCGAGGGCGACGCCCTGCCAAGCAGTAAAGGAGTCTTATAATGAGCAAACACACCGTCATTATCGATACCGGCTGCGCCAATGTGTCCTCGGTACGCTTTGCTGTCGAACGCCTGGGGTATCAAGCCACACTAAGCCGCGACCCGGACGTAGTGCTAGGGGCAGATAAGCTCTTTTTGCCCGGCGTCGGCACAGCCAGCGAAGCGATGAAAAACCTCACCGAGCGCGGCTTGGTGGATTTGGTTAAGCAAGTGGAGCAACCGCTACTGGGAATTTGTCTTGGCATGCAAATGCTAGGCACGCGCTCGGATGAAGGCGATAGCCCGGTTGAGTGCCTTGGCCACATCCCCGCGCCGACCAAGCTAATGGATACCGCTGACCAGCCTTTACCTCATATGGGTTGGAATCGGGTCGCCACCGTCAATGACCATCCCTTATTCGACGGCATTCCCGCTGGCAGCTACTTCTATTTTGTCCACAGTTACGCGATGCCGGTCGGTGATTACACCTTGGCACAATGTCATTATGGCCATGCGTTCAGTGCGGCTATCAATCAAGGCAACTACTACGGGGTTCAGTTTCACCCTGAGCGCTCGGGCAAAGTGGGTGCGCGTTTGATTCAGAACTTTTTGGAGATGTAAGCAAGGATGATTATACCAGCACTCGACTTGATAGACGGCCAAGTGGTGCGCCTTTATCAAGGGGATTATCAGCAAAAAACCGACTACGGTTTTGACCCGCGTGAGCAGTTTGCACGTTACCATCAAGCGAGCGCGGATTGGTTGCACCTCGTGGATTTAACCGGCGCTAAAGATCCCACCGCGCGTCAGGTCGATTTAATCACCGAGATTTTGCAATCAACACCTGCCAATATCCAAATTGGCGGTGGCGTGCGCACCGAAATGGACGTGATTGAGCTGCTAAACACCGGTGCGCAGCGCGTAGTAATCGGCTCTACCGCAGTCAAATCCCCCGACTTGGTTAAAGGCTGGATGCAAACCTACGGCCCTGACCGGATTGTATTGGCACTCGACATTCACATCGACAGCGACGGGACGCGACGCGTGGCGGTGTCCGGCTGGCAACAAGACTCCGGCGTCACCATTGAAGCGCTCCTCGACGATTATTTGTCCGTCGGGCTCAAGCATGTGCTATGCACCGACATTTCCCGCGATGGCACCTTACAAGGCAGCAATGTGGCGCTTTACCGCGACTTGTGTCAGCGCTATCCGAGCATTGCATTTCAATCATCAGGCGGYATTGGCMGTCTCGARGAYATTCGCGCCTTRCGCGAYACCGGCGTSGCAGGCGTGATCGTCGGCCGCGCCCTACTGGAAGGYAACTTTAGCGCAGAGGAGGCGATCGCATGCTGGCAAAACGGATAATTCCTTGTTTGGACGTCCGCGACGGACAAGTGGTTAAAGGCGTGCAATTTCGTAATCACGAAATCATCGGCGATATCGTCCCGCTCGCCAAACGCTACGCCGAAGAAGGCGCTGACGAGCTGGTGTTTTATGACATCACCGCCTCCAGTGACAGGCGGGTGGTCGATAAAAGCTGGGTCAGTCGCGTCGCGGAAGTCATTGATATCCCCTTTTGCGTCGCCGGTGGAATTAAATCCGAAGCCGATGCCCAACAAATCTTGGAATTCGGCGCGGATAAAATATCGATTAACTCACCCGCCTTGGCCGACCCGAGCTTGATCACGCGACTAGCCAATAAGTTTGGCGTGCAGTGCGTGGTGGTTGGGATTGATTCCTTCTTCGATGAAGCGACTGGGCACTATCAGGTCTATCAATTTACCGGCGATGAAAGCCGCACTCAGGCCACGCCTTGGCAAACCGCGGCCTGGGTTGAGGAAGTCCAACAGCGAGGCGCGGGCGAAATCGTACTCAATATGATGAACCGCGACGGCGTGCGCCAAGGCTATGACTTAACCCAACTAAACATGGTGAGAGAGCGCTGTCAGGTGCCCCTGATTGCCTCCGGCGGTGCCGGTGAAATCGCGCATTTCGCCGACGCCTTTTTACAAGCGAATGTCGATGGCGCACTGGCCGCCTCGGTGTTTCACAAGCAAATCATCGCGATAAGCGAATTAAAACAAACATTAAAACAACAAGGGATCGAGGTAAGAGTATGACGGCAGCGTGGGTAGAACGTATCGATTGGGAGAAAAACGCCGGCTTGGTGCCTGCGATTATCCAACACAGCGATAGCGGCCAAGTGTTAATGCTGGGCTACATGAATGCCGATGCACTGAACACGACGCTCGAAACCGGTCGCGTCACCTTTTGGTCACGCAGTAAATCACGCCTTTGGGTAAAAGGCGAAAGCTCCGGTCATGTGTTAAGCCTTGAGCACATTGCACTCGATTRCGATCAAGACACCTTATTGGTCACGGCGACGCCTCACGGGCCCACCTGTCACCTCGGCACGACCACCTGCTTTGACAGTGACAATAAACCGCCACACACCGGCCCCGGCTTTTTATCGAGCCTAGAGCAAGTACTTGCCAGCCGCAAAGACGCCGCGCCTGATGACTCTTACACCGCGAGCTTATTTGCCAAAGGCACCAAACGTATCGCGCAAAAAGTGGGGGAAGAAGGCGTCGAAGTCGCCCTCGCTGCCACGGCAGGCGATAAAGCCGAGCTATTAAACGAAAGCGCCGACTTGCTTTATCACCTGTTGGTATTACTGCAAGACCAAGAGCTTAGCCTCCATCAAGTGACCGAAGTCCTCGCCTCTCGCCACCAAGGCTAACGGCCACGCACGTTAGCGTAAACAAAGCTCCTTCAAAGCGCTGCTCAACTGCGGCGCTTTTTGCGACTGACATATCAATAAAGTACTAGCATCCGCCGTCTATCGCTTTTAACCCATAAAAACAAAACGCCACTCTGATACTATCGCTCCTTAAGTATTCAATATAAAGGCACAATTCGAGAAGCCTTAAAACATCAATGCCTCCATGAGAAAACAGCTTATTACAGAGAAATACCGCTCACTAAGGCTGGCTGTACTGAAACAAACGCAAAGCGAGTTTGAGCAGCTTCAACCTGATTTAATTGACTGTATCTCGTTAACYGAAATCAATGAATTAGCGCTTGTTGCTCAAAACCAGTGGCATCCCTCACCGGTTCGTCAGATTGGCTGGGATTGGCGACAAATACTGCAACAGTACCGCAGAGATCATATGGCTAGATTAGAGCTGGCGATATGGCACCACCAGGATCTTAGTGGCCTAATGATCGGGAAAGCGAGTGAGGGCAGACTAGTTGTAAAAATCAACTATATTCAAGGAGGAGACGCAGTAAACCCCTTGAAAGGTTATATTCTTCCCATCGCCTCGCGATGTGCCGAACTGTTCGCTGCTGCTATCAATGCCGGATGGATTGGAATCCAAGATCCAATAGAGAATGAAGACTTACTCCATTACTATCACCTATTAGGTTTCAATCAACGCGATCCATTCGATCCAAGAAACAATGCATTGTTCAAGCGTATCAGCTGAGCACTCAGCAGCTTTGCAACCCCATTTTATTCGGTTATAATTACATCAATATGGAGGTACGTATGACACAATTAGCGACAAAAAAAACAGATGACTTTGATTTGGAAAAAGCGCTTAAACGTATGCAATATCATGCGGATAAAACTCGCTTATCATTCGATAAAGCACTGAAAGTCAAATCACCAAAGACACTGTCTGGCCGCCTTGCTGGTCCAGCGAAAGCATAATTGTTATCGCTTTTTGCCTACGCGCTCACTTATCACCACGCATTATAAATTTTAATCAGCGACCACTCATTATCACCAGAACGACCTAGCAGATCGCCAAATCCTGCTCAGATCAGTTAAACTGCCTGTATTCCCGACAGTTAGTGACAAGGCGTCCTATGTTTAACGGCAAATCCATTCTGATCACCGGCGGTACTGGTTCTTTTGGTAAAAAGTACGTCCGCACCCTGCTTGAACGCTATCAACCACGTCGCCTCGTGGTGCTCTCTCGCGATGAGCTCAAGCAATATGAAATGCAGCAAACCTTTAACGCCCCTTGTATGCGCTATTTTATCGGCGATGTGCGTGATGGCGATCGTTTAATGCAAGCGATGCAAGGCATTGACTATGTGATTCATGCTGCTGCACTCAAGCAGGTACCTGCCGCCGAATACAACCCGATGGAGTGTATCAAGACCAACATTCACGGTGCAGAGAATGTGATTCGTGCCGCGATTGCCAACGGGGTGGAAAAGGTGATTGCGCTCTCGACCGATAAAGCCGCCAGCCCCAATAATCTCTATGGCGCCACCAAACTGTGTTCAGATAAATTGTTTGTCGCCGCTAACAATATGACCGGGGGCCAAAAGACACGTTTTTCGGTGGTGCGCTATGGCAATGTGGTCGGCTCGCGCGGCTCTGTGGTGCCTTTGTTTAAGAAAAAGGCAGCGGAAGGCGCGGATCATTTGCCCATTACCCACCCTGAAATGACCCGTTTTTGGATTACCTTSCAGCAAGGGGTGGATTTTGTGCTGAAAAACTTTTCGCGCATGTATGGCGGTGAAATATTTGTCCCTAAGATCCCATCGGTTCGTCTGACGGATCTCGCCAGCGCCTATGCCCCGAATACTCCCGTCAAGGTGATAGGCATTCGTCCCGGCGAGAAAATGCATGAAGTGATGTGTCCGGCTGACGATGCCCATCTGACGCTCGAATTTGCCGAACATTACGTGATTTGTCCCACCATTAAGTTCTACGATGCCGATGATGACTATCGAGAAAATGCGTTGGGCGAAAAAGGACAGCCCGTGCCAGAGGGCTTTGAGTATCAATCAGGCACTAACCCAGATGTGTTAACCGTCGAGGCCATTTTGCAACTCGACGCCGAGCAGTAAAGGAGTATGGCGTTGATCCCATACGGAAAGCAGCATCTTAGTGAGCAAGACTACGCCGCTGTGCTTGAGGTGCTAAAAAGTGATTATCTGACGCAAGGCCCGCAAGTTCCGGCTTTTGAAGCCGCCGTCGCCGAACTCACCGGGGCTGCGCATGCGGTCGCCGTCAATAGCGCCACATCTGCCCTGCATCTCGCTTGTCTGGCCCTAGAACTAGGCCCAGGCGATCGTTTATGGACCTCGCCCATTACCTTTGTCGCGTCAGCCAATTGTGGTCGATACTGTGGTGCCGAGGTGGACTTTGTCGATATCGACCCGAACACACGTAACCTATGCCCCAAGCAGCTCGCGAAAAAGCTAGCGCAAGCGGCCGCTACTCACAGCTTGCCCAAAGTGCTGGTGGTGGTGCATATGGCCGGTGCCAGTGCGCCAATGGCCGAGATTGCCGCGCTTGCCAAGCGTTATCAGGTGGCCATTATTGAGGATGCGTCACATGCGATGGGCGCCCACTATCAAGAAGCGGCGGTGGGTGGATGCCAGTACAGCGATATTAGCGTGTTTAGTTTTCATCCAGTCAAAGTGGTCACCGCGGGAGAGGCAGGGGTTGCCACTACCCAAAATGCCACATTGGCGAAAGCGCTGCGTCAGTTACGTAGCCACGGGATCACCCGTGACGCAGAAGACTGCCACGCAGCCTTGCCGCCTTGGGGTTATGAGCAGCATGCATTGGGGATGAACTACCGCCTCTCGGATATTCATGCCGCACTTGGCCGTTCACAATTAACCCAGCTTCGTTCCTTTATCACCAAACGGTTTGCACTCGCCGAGCGCTACCACCAAGCGCTGGCGGATTTGCCCGTCAAGCGACCCATTTTAGACCCTGAGTCGGCATGGCATTTGTATTTGATTGAGCTTGAGCACGCCGATACACGCCGCGCCGTTTTTGAGGCAATGCGTGCGCAAGGCATTGGCGTGAACGTGCACTATATTCCTGTGCATACGCAACCTTACTATCAGGCACTGGGCTTCCAACTCGGAGACTTCCCGCTTGCCGAACAGTATTACGCGGGCGCACTCACTTTGCCGCTTTACCCCGATTTAACCAAGCAACAGCAAGATACAGTGATTGCTGCGCTACAAAAAGCCATTGAGGACGCGTGACCGATGAATGTATGTATTATTCCCGCCCGAGGTGGCAGCAAGCGCATTCCGGGCAAGAACCTCAAACTGTTTAACGGTGCGCCCATTATCACCTATGCCATTGCGACAGCACGTCAAAGTGGGCTATTCGATCGCATCTTGGTTTCCACCGATTGCGCCGACATTGCCAGTGTGGCACGCGATGCAGGAGCTGAAGTGCCTTTTGTACGTCCCGCCGAGATTGCCGGTGATCACGCTACGACCTTGGATGTGCTTGAGCATGCGATCCTGTGGCTGAACCCGTCGCCACAGCACACGCCTTTGCACGCGGTATGCTGCCTGTATGCGACCACTCCCTTTGTCACCACGGATGACTTGCGCCAAGGCTTAGCGTTACTGAACGGCGACACTGTCAAATACAGTTTTGCCGCCACCCGCTACGCCTTTCCAATTCAGCGCAGTATTCATGTCGATGCCGATGGCAGTGTCAGCATGTTGTGGCCCGAGCACTTCACCACTCGTTCACAAGACTTACAACCGGCGTACCACGATGCGGGAATGTTTTACTGGGGCACGCCAAGTGCGTTTTTAGCGCGCGAGCCGGTTTTTGCCCCCCACTCGAAAGCCGTGTTGATCCCTCATTACCGCGTGCAAGACATTGATGAGCCTGACGACTGGCTACGCGCTGAGCTAATGTATCAACTGTTGGAGCAACAGGCCTTGCTATGAGCCATATTGCCATTCGAGTCGATGCCTCCCAAGCGATAGGCACTGGGCACGTCAGCCGCATGCACGTGTTGGCTAGCATGCTACAAACGTCGGGTCATCAGGTAACCTTGGTCTGTCGCGACTTACCCGGTAACTTGATAGCGGTCAGCCATGAACAAGGCTTAACAGTGGCGGTGTTGCCTGCTCCCAAAAACTCGCTTAGCAACACCGACTGGCTGGGTGTGAGCCAGCGGCAAGATGCCGAAGAGACAACCGCATGCGTTGCTTACCAGCCGGTGGATTTGATGGTGGTGGATCATTACGCCCTCGATGCCCGCTGGGAGCAATCAATTCACACCCAATTAGGCTGTCCGGTGATGGTGGTCGATGATTTAGCCAATCGGCCCCACGATTGCGCGTTTTTGCTCGATCAAAATCCTTGGCCTGACTTAACTACGCGCTACGCGTCACAGCTTTTGAATTCACAAACCCGATGCTTATTGGGGCCAGACTATGCACTATTGCGTCCAGCATTTGCCGCCTTACATCAGTCTCCGCCGCCGCGGGAAGATAAGGTGATCGCCTTTTTCTCCGGCACGGATCCGACCGGTGAAAGCCGTAAGCTTGTGGACGCGGTCAAACACCTAGAAGCCCTTCAACACCTAGAAGAAGGGCAGAAGCTCGAGAGATTGCCTTTCTCGCTATTAATTGTCACCGGCCGGCGTAACCCAGACCGCGATGCATTGTGTAAAAATCCTGTCCCCGATGGGGTTCGCGTAGTGGAAGCACTGTCGGACTTTGATGCCCACATGGCACGGGCACGCTACGCATTTGGGGCGGCCGGTGTAACCGCCATTGAGCGCAGCTGCTTGGGGGTCCCGAGCACCTTGGTGTGTGTGGCGGAAAACCAACACGCCATGGCCGAGTATCTCGCCGGACAGCCGGGCTATCAATACTTAGGACGCGGTGAGCACACCCGCTGGCAAGATTATGCATCTGCACTGCAGCACCTTGCGGCAAACTGGCATCAGCTTCCTGCCCTACCAGCGATCACTGATGGAAAAGGCGCAGAGCGCGTGGTCGCGGTCTTGGAGCATCACTTATGCAACTGATTTTTAAAGCGGTGAGTCACGCGGACAGTGACACTTTATGGCATTGGCGCAACCGTCCCACTGTCCGCCAGTTTATGTACACCCAGCATGAAATTAGCCATGATGAGCACAAAGCATGGTTCAGCCATATGCTCGCCAACACGCACCGTTATTTCTATATCGTTTACAAACGCGTAGACGGCCAACCGGACAAGCCACTTGGCGTGGTCAATCTTGACCTCGATAGCGAAAATAGGACAAGTGCGACCTGGGCTTTTTATGCGGCGCCGGATGCACCGCGTGGCAGCGGGGCGCTCATGGAATTTGGCGCATTAAGTTTAGCATTTGAGACCTTGGGCGTGACCCAATTGAACTGTGAGGTGCTCAGTCATAATCAGGGGGTGGTTCGGCTACATCAACGCTTTGGCTTTCGTGAAACGCCGCAAAGTCGGCAACGCACCTTTTCCCTGCCCGAGGGAAAAACAGTCGAGATTGTGTGCCTGTATTTGTCCGCGGATGAGTGGCAGCAAGGCGCCAGCGCCCTTCAAACCAAACTGAATATCGATGCGGTTTATGAACGACATTAAGATTGCAGGCCGTTTGATCGGCCCCCAGCATCCACCCTATATCATTGCCGAAATGTCGGCCAACCATAATGGTAGCCTTGCGCTTGCCAAACAAACCATTTCTATGGCCAAAGCTTGCGGTGCCGATGCCGTCAAAATGCAAAGCTATACCGCCGATACCATTACCCTTGATTGCGACCACGATGAGTTTCAGATCAAAGGCGGACTGTGGGATGGTTATAGTCTCCACCAGCTATATCGCTGGGCACAAACCCCGTTTGAGTGGCACAAGCCGTTATTTGATCACGCCAGAAAAGAAGGCATCACCTTATTCTCCTCTCCTTTTGATTGCTCAGCGATTGACTTACTCGAAGATCTTAACGCTCCTGCCTATAAAATTGCCTCGTTCGAGGCGATTGATTTGCCCTTGATTCGCTATGCCGCGCAAACCGGCAAACCGATGATCATCTCAACCGGCATGGCTGACGAGGCAGAGATTGCCGAGGCGATGGCGACCGCCCGTGATAACGGCTGTCGTGAGCTGGTGTTGCTTCATTGTATCAGCGCCTACCCCGCACCGATTGAACAAAGCCATCTGCGAACTATTCCAACCTTAGCCAGCCGCTATCAAACCTTGGCAGGCTTATCCGATCATTCGCTGACTAACACCGCCGCGATCGCAGCCGTCGCACTCGGCGCGTGCGTGATTGAAAAGCATGTGATGCTCTCTGAAGACTCAGAGGGGCCAGATGCTGCTTTCTCGCTTACGCCTCCTGCACTCAGTGCGCTTTGTGAGCAAACCCACGCGGCGTGGCAAGCGTTAGGAGAAAGCGCTTTAACTACACGAGCGGCCGAGTCGAGCAACCGTCAATTTAGGCGCTCTTTGTATGTCTGTCAGGATATCGCACCCGGTGAGCCACTGACGCCCGATAATGTGCGCAGTATTCGTCCGGGCTTTGGGTTGGCACCGAAACACTATGATACCGTGCTCGGAAAGCGCGCAACACGCGCGTTAACCAAAGGCACTCCGTTGTCGTGGGAAGATATAGACTGATAGCCTGAGTGGGTTATTCCCAAGACCACAAACAAAAAACCCGGCGAGAGTGCCGGGTTTTATCATCGTGCGATAATGCGATTACATTTGCGCAATCATGTCATCTGCGAACTCAGAGCACTTACGCAGGCTTGCACCTTCCATCAGACGCTCAAAGTCATAGGTCACTGTTTTGTTCGCAATCGCTTTTTCCATCGCTTTGATCACCAGATCAGCAGCTTCAAACCAACCCATATGGCGCAGCATCATTTCTGCAGACAGAATAAGTGAACCTGGGTTCACCTTGTCTTGACCGGCGTATTTCGGCGCCGTGCCGTGGGTAGCTTCAAACAGCGCCACACCGTCACCAATGTTGGCACCAGGAGCAATACCGATACCACCAACTTGCGCTGCCAGTGCATCGGAGATGTAGTCGCCATTCAGGTTCATGGTGGCAATCACATCATACTCCGCCGGACGCAGCAGGATTTGCTGCAAGAATGCATCCGCGATGGAGTCTTTGATGGTGATCTGTTTTCCAGTTTTTGGATTCTTCATCGTCATCCAAGGACCGCCATCAAGCAACTCAGCACCAAATTCTTCTTTGGCCACTTCATACGCCCAGTCTTTAAACGCCCCTTCGGTAAACTTCATGATGTTACCTTTGTGGACGATAGTCAGTGAGTCGCGATCGTTATCGATGGTGTACTCAAGCGCCGCACGAACCAGGCGCTTAGTGCCTTCTTCTGAGATTGGCTTGATACCCACGCCACACTGCTCTGGGAAACGGATTTTGTTGGCGCCCATTTCTTCACGCAGGAATTTAATCACTTTATCCGCTTCCGCGGTGCCTGCTTTAAACTCGACACCCGCGTAGATGTCTTCTGAGTTTTCACGGAAGATCACCATATCGGTATCTTCTGGTTTTTTCAGTGGGCTAGGAACGCCAGTGAAGTAGCGAACAGGACGCGCGCAGATGTAAAGATCGAGTTCTTGACGAAGGGCTACGTTCAGAGAACGAATACCACCACCCACAGGGGTTGTCAGTGGGCCTTTAATCGCCACTTTGTATTCACGAATAAAGTCGAGTGTTTCAGCCGGTAGCCATTGATCRTCACCGTATACCTTGGTGGATTTTTCACCGGTGTAGATTTCCATCCATGAAATCTTACGCTCACCGTTGTAGGCTTTAGCAACTGCGGCATCAACAACTTTGATCATTGCAGGGCTAACATCCATCCCGATGCCATCCCCTTCAATGTAAGGGATCACAGGGTGGTTAGGGACTACCAGTTTTGTGCCGTCGAGTGTAATTTTTTCACCTTCCGCCGGTACAACTACTTTACTTTCCATTTTAATCTCCTAGCGTCCATTTGTTATCTTTGTGTAAGATGCGCAACGAGGATACTCGAATTCATACAACACGCCAAACAGATTATTACGTGTATAATACCAAAGTCTCATTTGCCGTTTAATCTATTTGACAGCCCGTATGCCATATAAATCCCGCTCTCAGCCAGCGTCAAAGGCTGTTTCAAACACCACTGCCAAATCATCTCAACACGCACAGGATTCACGCGCGACGGCGATGACCACTAAAGTGATACTTGTTAACAAACCTTATAACATGTTGACCCAGTTTAGCGGTGAGCCCGGTGACAGCACATTAGCCGACATCGTCTCCGTAAAAGACGTGTACCCGGCCGGTCGACTCGACAAGGACAGCGAAGGCTTACTGGTGCTCACCAATAATGGTGCCTTACAAGCCAGATTAACCCAGCCTTCATCTAAATCTCCCAAAACCTATTGGGTGCAAGTTGAAGGCGAACCCAGCGAAGAGGCAATCCAAGCACTTTGCGACGGTGTCGAATTAAAAGATGGCCTCACGCTGCCTGCCGATGTCACCAAAATGGCACCACCCACCGTTTGGGAACGCCATCCCCCGGTTCGTTATCGCGCAAACATTCCTACCACTTGGTTAAAAGTGGTTTTACGTGAAGGGCGAAACCGGCAAGTACGCCGCATGACTGCACATATCGGCCACCCGACGCTGCGCTTGATCCGCGCTCAGCTGGGCCCGTGGCAACTGGAAGATTTACAGCCGGGCCAGTGGCGTGAAGTGGATCCCCCGAAAGGCTTTGAGCAATTCCCCCCTAAACCCAAAGGGCCAAAAGGGAAAGCACCACGCCGACGCACTCGCTCGTCCAAGCGCGCACCGTTGAAGAAAGCTCGATAAAGCCAAGCTTCCACAGCAACTGTCGTCACCGCTCTGAGATTGGATACCACGCATAGACACGCCGTGAATCCATCCCTGGAGGCTCCGCCGCGCCATCCATGGCGCGGAGGGTCTTTGCGCGGCACCCAATCACAGACTATGTCCGCCATTGATATTTAATCGCATCAACATAAGCTGCATCGGTCACCGTCCACGCAACTATCTATCTACTTTAGATAACGGTTAACGTGTGAGCCTTATCACATCTGTATCCGGCGATTTGATTCTGTTAAACTCAGCGTCCGTTTATTGATAGCAGCATTTGTGATCACCATGTCAGATAACAGCAGCAAAAAAGTGATTGTCGGAATGTCCGGCGGTGTTGATTCGTCCGTTTCTGCCTACTTGTTGAAACAACAGGGTTATCAGGTCGAAGGCCTGTTTATGAAAAACTGGGAAGAGGATGACAACGAAGAATACTGCTCTGCTGCAGAAGACTTGGCCGATGCACAAGCTGTCTGCGATAAGCTAGGCATTGAACTGCACACCATCAACTTCGCCGCTGAGTATTGGGATAATGTTTTCGAGCACTTCCTAACGGAGTACAAAGCAGGCCGCACGCCTAATCCAGACATTCTTTGTAACAAAGAAATCAAATTTAAGGCATTTCTCGAATTTGCCGACGAAGTGCTAGACGCTGACTACATTGCTATGGGTCACTATGTACGCCGTTCGTTCCCAGAAAATGGCGAAAAAGCACAAATGTTGCGCGGCCTAGATGGCAATAAAGATCAAAGCTATTTCTTATATACATTGAGCCATGAACAGGTCGCGCGGAGTCTGTTCCCCGTGGGCGAACTGGAAAAACCACAAGTACGCCAAATTGCTGAAGAACAAGGCCTCGTGACCGCGAAAAAGAAAGACTCGACCGGTATTTGTTTTATTGGTGAGCGCAAGTTTACTGATTTTCTTGCTAAGTACTTGCCGGCACAACCGGGCCCGATTGAAACCACGGACGGCGACGTCATTGGTGAACACCAAGGCCTGATGTATCACACACTCGGCCAACGAAAAGGGCTGGGGATTGGCGGCATGAAAGGCGGTAATGGTAGCGAAGCCCCTTGGTATGTCGTCGATAAAGATGTCGCGCGCAATGTACTGATTGTCGGTCAGGGTCACGACCATCCTCGTTTGTATTCAGAAGGCTTAATTGCCGCCCAATTGCACTGGGTCGATCGCGAAATTATCACTGAGCCACGTCGCTGTGCGGTGAAAACACGATACCGTCAGCACGATATATCATGTACTATCACGCCTATCGATAATGACACGATTAAAGTTACTTTCGATGAACCGCAAATTGCCGTTACGCCTGGCCAATCTGCCGTGTTTTATGATGGCGACGTTTGTCTTGGCGGTGGCATCATCGAGCAACGCATTTAAGGAGCCGTGATCAGTGGCAGAGACGATTTATGATCGCACCCTCGCCTTTGCGAGCATTTGTCAAGCAGCCAAGTTGGTGCAAGATGTATCCCGTCAGGGATATTGCGACCAAGATGCGCTGCGCACCAGTTTAAGCAGCATAATTGTGACCAACCCTTCCTCGACCCTCGACGTCTTTCGTGGCGAGGCGGGGGAAATCACAGGTGATGGCGAACGCGGCCTACGTATTGGCTTGGAAACACTGATCCATCAACTCGATAACGGCCGTAATGGGACGGAGCTGACGCGCTATCTCATCAACCTATTGGCTTTAGAGCGTAAGCTTGCCAGTCGCCGTGATGCGATGGCCCAGCTCGGTGATCGTATTGAAACCATCGAGCGCCAAGTCAGCCATTTCGATTTGCTCGATGAGCAGATGATCAGTAACCTTGCCAGCATTTACCTCGACGTGATCAGCCCGCTGGGCCCACGGATTCAAGTTTCTGGTGACCCTCAGCATTTACAACAAACCGGTGTTCAACATCGCGTGCGTGCCATTTTGCTGTCAGGGATCCGCAGTGCTGTATTATGGCGCCAAGTTGGCGGCAAACGCAGACACCTCATCTTTGGCCGTAAAAACATGGTTGAACAGGCCAAAATCATTCTAGCCCGTACCTAATCAGATTGAACTCAGGAGACAAAAAATGGAACTGTCAGCGCTGACTGCTGTTTCCCCGGTCGATGGCCRATATGGCACGAAAACGATTGCGTTGCGATCGATTTTTAGTGAATTTGGATTATYGAAGTATCGTACCATCGTCGAGATCCGCTGGCTGCAAAAGCTTGCTGCGACTGACAGCATCACAGAAGTGCCTGCGTTTAGTGATGAGGCCAATGCATTATTGGATCGCATTGCCGCTGAATTTAGTGAGCAAGACGCTGCGCGCATCAAAGAGATTGAGCGCACCACCAACCATGACGTCAAAGCGGTTGAATACTTTTTAAAAGAAAAAGTGGCTGACAACCTTGAGCTGAATGCAGTTAACGAATTTATCCACTTCGCTTGTACCTCTGAAGACATCAATAACCTGTCTCACGCGCTGATGCTTAAAGAAGCGCGCGATACCGTTATCTTACCTGAGATGAAGCGCCTTGAAGCGGCGGTGAAAGATCTGGCTCAGCAGTTCCGTGATGTGCCTATGCTCTCTCGCACCCACGGCCAGCCTGCGTCTCCTTCGACCATGGGTAAAGAGATGGCGAACGTTGCCTACCGCATGGCGCGCCAAATCAAACAAGTCGAGAGCACTGAAATTCTCGGTAAGATCAACGGCGCAGTCGGTAACTACAATGCGCACCTCTCAGCCTATCCAGAGATTGATTGGCACGCCTACAGCGAAGCCTTTGTCACCTCGCTTGGTATTGATTGGAACCCGTATACAACCCAAATTGAGCCGCATGATTACATTGCTGAGCTTTTTGATGCCGTCTCGCGCTTTAATACTATCTTGATCGATTTTGACCGCGATATCTGGGGCTATATTGCACTCGGCCACTTTAAGCAAAAAACCATTGCGGGCGAAATTGGTTCATCGACCATGCCACATAAAGTGAATCCGATTGATTTTGAAAACTCGGAAGGCAACCTAGGGTTGGCGAACGCGATTTTCTCTCATCTGGGCCAAAAGCTACCGATTTCCCGTTGGCAGCGAGATCTGACTGACTCCACCGTGCTGCGTAACTTGGGCGTGGGTGTAGGCTACACCTTGATTGCTTATACCTCGACCCTTAAAGGGATCAGCAAACTGGAAGTGAACCAAGCGGCGCTCGAAGCTGAATTGGACAAAAACTGGGAAGTACTGGCAGAGCCCGTTCAAACCGTAATGCGTCGTTATGGGATTGAGAAGCCGTACGAGAAGCTGAAAGAGCTTACACGCGGGAAACGTGTCGATGGTGAAGGCATGCGCCAGTTTATCGATGGCCTTGATTTACCAGAGCATGAAAAAGCGCGTCTTAAGCAAATGACGCCTGCCAATTATATTGGTGATGCGGTCAAGCTCACTGACAAACTTTAAGCAAAACGCTCCCATACCTCACGGCCTCCATTTGGAGGCCGTTTTTTATCCCCCTCGCACCGCCCCGCTCAGCGCGTTATACTGCCGCAAATTTCTTAACCTGTGATGCTATGTATCAGTTTCAATTTTCCATTGCCGACTTTATGTCCACCTATTGGCACCAAGCGCCTACCGTTATCCGCCAAGGCTTTATAGACTTCGAGGATCCCATCGACCCAGAGGAAGTCGCAGGCTTGGCGATGGAAGCCGATATTGATTCTCGCATGGTGACACACGCGAATGGGCAATGGCAGGTTGCCCACGGACCGTTTGAGGATTTTAGCGACTTTCCTGATACTCACGCGCAACTGATTGTTCAGGCAGCCAACCACTGGCACCCGAGCGCCCGCGAGTTAGCCAGTGCCTTTTCGACACTGCCTCAGTGGTTATTCGACGATCTTATGGTGTGCTATTCCCAACCGCATGGCGGCGTTGGTCCTCATATTGATCAATATGATGTCTTTATTGTGCAAGGCCAAGGGCGTCGTCGCTGGCGTGTGGGGCCCAAGGGGCAGTATCAAGAAGCCAATTTGGAAACAGGTCTCAAGCAAATTACCGGCTTCGATGCCATCATCGATGTGGTGTTAGAGCCGGGCGACATTCTTTATATCCCACCAGGCTTTCCGCATGAAGGGGATACGCTAGAGCCCTCGCTCAGTTACTCAATTGGCTATCGCTCACCAAAAGCCCGCGAGCTATTGAGTAGCTATGCCGACCAAGTTATCGTCGATGAAGCAGGCGACCATCATTTCCATTGGCCAGCCATGCAAGCACAACCCGACGCACCGGCAGCATTGGATCCACAACATCTCGCGCAAATGGATGAGATGATGATGGCGTTAATGCACGACGAAACCCGTAAAAAGCGCTGGATTGGCGAGTTTCTCTCTCAGGCTCGACACGAGCTCGACTTGCTCAGCCCCGATCCGCAGTGGCAGCCTAATAGCCTCAAAGCCGCCATGCAAGATGGGCTTTGCTTAGAAAAACTCAGTGGCTTGCGTGCGTTTTATCACCCAGACCAGCCTGAAATGATTTTTATGCTCGGTGAAAGCTTTGATTTACCAGCAGGGTGTGAGTCACTCACCCCAGCATTATGTAATCAGCGCTTTATTGATTGGGAAACCCTCGGCGATGCCGCTGACAATAGCCTGTTTTGGCCGATGCTCACGCTTTGGGTCAATCGCGGCTACTGGTATCCTCTCGAGGAAGCACCAGAGTAACCGCGTCTCATCAAGGTTATACTTTAAATTGGGCCGTGAGCGCACGCTGGCGGCCTGCTAACCCTTCAAGCTGGCTAGCGATGCTGGCGGTAGATTCAGCATGCGACAAGAGTTCATCACTGCGCTGACGAATATGCGTCACGTTTTGGGTGACATCGCCTGAGACGGCACTTTGTTGTTCAGCCGCAGCACTTATTTCACTATTCAGATCCATCATCTCCTGCATCGCCGCACGTATTTGATCTAGGCTGGTTACGGTTTCTTGCACTTTTTCCGCGGTATGATCTGCCAGTTGATTACCATCGTGAATAGCAGAGACAACGGAGTCAGCCCCTGACTGCAGCGAGTCAATAACGGTACGGATCTGCGAGATAGACTGGTTGGTTCGCTGGGCCAATTCTCGGACTTCATCTGCGACCACCGCAAACCCGCGCCCCTGCTCCCCTGCGCGCGCCGCTTCAATGGCCGCGTTTAACGCAAGCAAATTGGTTTGCTCTGACATGGTATCAATAACGGTTAAAATTTCGGTAATGTCTTGGCTGCTTTTATGTAAAGCTTGCGCATCATGCGTGGCACCATTGAGTGTCTCGACCAAACGCGCCATCGCTTCAGACGAGGTTGTGACAATCGCCTCCCCACGCTCCGTCGCAGTGTTCACGGCACTGGCCGCGCTCAGCGCGGATTCAGTATGGCGGGCGACTTGCGTGGCCGTTTGCGTCATTTGTTCCGAGGCCGTTGCCACCGCGTCCAAGCTTGAGACTTGTTCACGACTACCATCTCGAGTTTGCGCCGCCACGCGTGATACTTCTTTAGCGGTGTGTTCCGCTTCTTTAACGCTATCAATCACGTTTGCCATGATGGGCTGGAGCTTATCGAGAAAGCGATTAAACCGCCCAGCTAATACACCAATTTCATCGCGGTTTTTAAGGACAATGCGCTGAGTCAGGTCGCCATCACCATCCGCAATCTCCGCTAACCGAGCGGCTAAAAGGCGTAATGGTTTAACAATTTGCCGTGCAGCAAGACTCACGACGACTAAAGCCAGTAGAATGGCAATCACGCCCAAGGTACGCTCAGTTGTGGCGGCTTGCGCGCGTTGCGCGGTTATCTGCGACGCTAGCTGTGTCGCACTCGCCAGCAATGCTTGTTCCGGCAGCGAAATGAGCACTCCCCATGTTGCTCTGGGTAACGCAATCGGCACATAGGTCATTAATTGGCCTTGCTGCCACTGCGTTTTCGCGTCCCCTGCACTTACCCACTCTGACAGCTGAGATGGTGTATAACGCAATTGCGAGATATCACTCCCCAATGCATTTGGCTCATCGGTTGCCACCAGCTGACCACGCTGGCTGATCACACTAATATGCCCACGGCCGTCAAAGAGTGCTTGGTCCGCTTGCTCAATCAAGGCTTGTAGATCATTCAATTGGATCTCAATACCCAGTACACCGAGCACGTCACTATCACGCATCAGCGGTGAGGAAATCGTAACATGCAAGCCTTCTGTATCGCTTTGGGGGGCAGACACACAAGCTGTACCTTGGCTGAGCGGGCATTGATACCAATAATTGCTGGGCTGCCCGGAGGCGGTGCGGGCGGTATCATTAATTTGTGATTCGCTCAGCACTGATGGCGTCAACTGGTCACCACGCTTTTGCCATAGACTGGCAAAGCGACCTGCGGCATTGGCGCCGCGTTCGCTGTCTAATTGGTAAAACTCATCTTCTTGGTCAAGTGCATTGGGCTTAAACACGACAAACGCTGCTTGTACACTGTCGAAGTTCACGACCGAGCGACGGACGAGTTCATTAATCGAGCCGCGAAGCTCACCACTATCCGTAAAATTTTGCTCCGCGTTATACTGTAAATACACCACACTTTGGGCCAGCATTTGTGCGCGGTACACCGCCTCATCAAGCGAACGTTGAACATGGGTGGCTTGCACTTGTGCTTGACTTGTCGCTAAGCGCTGTGCGGATTGTTTTAAGCTCTGCGTACTCGCAGCGCTGACGGTTTGATGGAATTGCTGATTCACGTACGACGAAAAACTCAGCAGCGCTGCTGCCGTAATGGCAACACAGGCGCCAGCCACTAGCGTGACTTTCCATTGGATTGAAAGGGATTTCATGACAGCTCCTTGTCATTACAACGCACTCGCATAACGCCAGCGCTATTCTCATCCTTGAAACACTTGTAACTAGACCATAACAAAAAAGCGCAGGCGATAAACCTGCGCTTTCCCATATTTTTGCTTTTTTACGGTAAGAACCCTAAATGACTTATCTGTCTTTCGGGTCTAACGCATCGCGTAAACCATCGCCGACATAGTTAAAGCAAAACAGTGTCATCACCATAAAGGCCGCAGGGAAAAGCAATTGCCAAATCGCGAGTTCCATCGTTTGAGAGCCCTCTTGCAACAACGCCCCCCAACTGGTCATCGGCTCTTGCACCCCGAGTCCCAAGAAACTTAGGAATGATTCAAACAAAATCATATTGGGCAC
This sequence comes from Salinivibrio sp. IB872, assembly GCF_001995345.1. Taxonomy (NCBI): domain Bacteria; kingdom Pseudomonadati; phylum Pseudomonadota; class Gammaproteobacteria; order Vibrionales; family Vibrionaceae; genus Salinivibrio; species Salinivibrio sp. IB872. The sequence continues at coordinate 77,730 of NZ_MUFO01000005.1, forward strand.
AAGCAAGGTCGAGTAAACCGCAACAATACCGAGTACGTTTGGCACGATATGGCGCGTAATAATATGGCGCGTACTGACCCCTGAAACGTGCGCGGCTTCGACGAATTCTTTGCTGCGTAAACTTAGGGTTTGACCACGAACAATACGCGCCATGTCTAGCCATGCAATACAGCCGATGGCCACGAAGATCAACACGATATTACGGCCAAAGAAGGTGACCAACACAATCACAAAGAACATGAATGGAATCGATTGGAGGATCTCGACCAAACGCATCATGACGGCATCCGTGCGGCCGCCAATAAAGCCTGATGTGGCACCATATAGCGTACCAATCAGCACCGCGACGAGTGCCCCCATGACGCCGACCATAATCGAAATGCGTCCGCCCATCATGGTGCGGGTAAACAAATCACGTCCTAGCGCATCGGTACCAAACCAATGCCCCTCCATACCAAATGATGGCGCAGCATGAATAGCATACCAGTCGGTCGCATCGTAGGCATAGGCACTTAGGTGCGGCCCAATAATTACACTAAGACCAATCAAAAATAGGATGACCAAACTTGCCATCGCCGCACGGTTGCGTCGAAAACGCACCGCAGCATCTTGCCATAAGCTTCGACCCTTCACATCGACTTGTTCAGAGAAGCTCTCGAGGGCGTCAATATTTTCTTTTTTCGTCAGCATTATGTCACCCCTAGTAACGGATCTTAGGATCGATATACGCCAGCAGGATATCGACGATAGCGTTAAACAGAATGGTGAGCGTACCAATTAAGATGGTGCAGCCCAGTACCAGTGAATAGTCGCGGTTAAATGCTGCGTTCACGAACAACTTACCGATGCCAGGCAAACCAAAGATGGTTTCAATCACAACCGAACCGGTAATAATCCCCACAAACGCAGGCCCCATGTAGGAAACAACCGGTAGCATCGCCGGCTTCAGTGCATGCTTAACAATAATTTTGGGGTAGCTCAGCCCTTTCGCGCGAGCGGTACGAATGAAGTTACTATTCAAGGTTTCAATCATGCTGCCTCGAGTAACACGCGCAAATGTTGCCACGTAAAGCAGCGACATGCCTATCATGGGTAGGATCATGAATTGCCAGCCACCACCTTGCCAGCCACCAGCAGGAAGCCAACCGAGATTAATCGAGAAGATGTAAATCAACACCGGGGCGAGAACAAATGATGGCATTACTACCCCAAGCATGGCTGTCGACATGATGGCATAGTCAATCCACGTGTTTTGCTTAAGTGCCGCAATGGTGCCAATCGTAACCCCAAACACTAAAGTGAACAAAAACGCCAAGGCGCCGATTTGGGCAGAGACTGGAAATGCCCCCGCGATCAGCTCGTTCACCGAGAAATCGATGTATTTAAATGAGGGACCAAAGTCACCCTGTAAAATATTGCCAAGGTAGGTGGTGTATTGTTCGAACACCGGCTTATCCAAGCCATACTTAGCATTAATGTTGGCCATTACCTCTGGGGGTAACGGACGCTCACTTGAAAAAGGGTTGCCGGGCGCAAACCGCATTAAGAAAAAGGAAACAGTGATCAATACCAACAAAGTTGGAATGGCTTCCAAAATTCGCTTAGCGATAAATTTCAACATAGCTGTACCGTATCGTTTTGAGAATCACAGCGAGCGCTGTCTGAATAGACCTCACAGACAGCGACAGCCAGCCAAGGAAGTCGCCGATGGCGACTCCCTTAGTTAGCTGTGAATCAGGAGTTTATTCCGCTTTAATGTAAAGATCTTTAGAGAAGATCTTCTCTTCAGCGTTATTCGCAGGGAACCCGCCCACTTTAGGGCTAAGGAGACGCGCTTTAACATACTGATAGATAGGCGCGATTGGCATGTCTTTCGCCATTTGCGCTTCTGCGTCTAGGTACAGTTGCTCACGCTCAGCATCGTCCGTGGTTTCCATCGCTTTTTGCATGATGGCATCGTAGGCTTTACTGTCGTAATGCACACCGCCTGTTGTATTGGTACTGCGCATCAATGTTAAGAAGGTAGAGGCTTCGTTATAGTCACCACACCAACCGGCGCGTGCCACATCAAAGTCACCTTCATCCTTGGTGCTCAGGTAAGTTTTCCACTCTTGGTTGTTGAGCTCTACATTCACACCCAGCTTGTCTTTCCACATTTGACCAATCGCAACGGCCAGTTTTTTGTGGTTCTCACTGGTGTTGTAGAGCAATGAGAAATCAAGTGGATTACTTTCGTCAAAACCGGCTTCCTTGAGAAGACGTTTTGCTTCTGCATCACGCTCTTCTTGGGTCATTTTCGCATAAGCCGGTAACTCTGGTGAGAAGCCCGCTGTAATTTCTGGCGTGAGGAAGTAAGCAGGCTTTTGGCCTTGGCCCAGTAGCGCGTCAGTCACGACATTACGGTCAATGGCGTAAGACAAGGCTTTACGTACACGAACATCATCAAAGGGCTCGCGTTTAGTGTTGAACAGGTAATAGTAGCTACACAGGTTACCAACGATCGAAAGATCTTCAGGGTGCTCCTGTTTAAGACGACGGAAATGCTCGTTGGGAATTTCATACGTCATATCAATCTCACCGGCCAAGAAACGATTCATTTCCGAAACTTGGTTTTCAATTGGTAAGAAAGTCACTTTATCTAACGTCGTGTTTTCATTATCCCAATACTGTTCGTTACGCTTGAGATCAATGCGCTCATTGATTACCCAGTTATCAACGACATAAGCGCCATTACCCACAAAGTGCTCGGGTTTTGTCCACTGATCGCCATACTTCTCAACGACTTTTTGGTTGACTGGCTTCATGGTGGTATGACCCATCATTTTCACCAAATAAGGCACCGCGGTATCTAAGGTGACTTGCAGGGTGTGATCGTCGAGCGCTTTCACACCCAAAGTGTCTTTGTCTTTGGTGCCATCAACAATGTCTTTGGCATTGAGCATATGGGTATAAGCGACATACCATGAGTATGGTGACGCGGTATTCGGATCGACAACACGTTTAAAGCTGTATTCAAAGTCGTGTGCGGTGACAGGATCGCCGTTTGACCACTTAGCATCCTTACGCAAGTAAAAGGTGAACACTTTGTTGTCTTTGTTTTCCCAGCGCTCTGCGACCCCAGGGATCACATTGCCGTCGGCGTCTTGGTTAACCAAGCCTTCCAGCAAATCACGAATGACGTGAGATTCAGGTACGCCTTGAGTCTTGTGCGGGTCGAGTGACGCGACTTCTGCACCATTACCACGAACCAACTCTTGCACTTCAGCAAGTTTCGGCTCACCAGCAGGCGCTTCGGTTTTCGTTTCAGGGCTCGTTTGGGAGGTTTGTTTTTGCTCTGGTTCACTACATCCTGTAAGAGCCAGAGATAGGCCAGCGCCCATAAAGAGGGTTCGGGTGATCGTGTTTAGCTTCATCGTGTAACTCCATAACAATCGCTATATGCATCCGTGACAATCAACACAGGGGATAAAGCGTCCTTCGTGCCTAAACACGTATTGCTCACCGACCTGTGCGGATTAATGGCAAAACATTACCAATCAGCGCTGTGTTTTGCCACAACACTGAAGTATTTTGCCATAAAACGGCAATAAAAACTCATATTTAACTAGATAAAAACATAGAATAAGAACATTGCGCTGGTAAGAGCTGTCGCAGATAGCACTTTATTCACAGAAAGAATAAAAAAACCGAATAAATTTCCATTTATACTGTTTCTGCGTACTGGCTAGCCATTTGCGGCTATCATTCCGCTCGAAAAACGGACAAACCGCTATGACACTATTTATCTGCAGACGATCACACTCAGCTCAAACCCGAAAATGTTACTCATATGTAAATGATGCCACTAAACGCTATTTGTCAATAAAACTCAACCCTAACGCTTTACCATAATGTCAGAGAGGTACCACGGTCACAAAACAACCGCTCTCAGCGCTGATAGGAGCGACCAAATAAATAACATATTTATCAATATTTTAGTTAGGAGCAGTGAGTCTTCACCTCAGCCTAGATATAAAAAAGCCAGCGAAATTCGCTGGCTAGGTCAAAGAAATCAAATCCTATTTTTTAGCCTCATCGGTTTCGAAAGCGGGGTGGTCCTCCTGAGCCGAGTCTCTATCCTGATCGTATAAAGAACGCCCTTCTTCCCGGGCTTTTTCCATTTGTGGTACTGCGTCGTGGATCATTTCTTTGATTTTCTTATTGCTATAGCGCTTGTGCTTCATTGTGTCCTCCTGAACAAGTAGCCATTCGGCACAGACACTCAAACTAAGGCGATTGGAGCCCTACAAGGCGTTTGAGTACAAACCGCTTGTGCAACATTTAAGCTACACCTTTGTCACAGGAAAAGCAAAACACTGTCAATGGATACTCCACCGCGCGTTATCGACCGCTTACCGAGTTGTTTTAATAACATTAAATGATAATAAGTCTCTGTTTAGACCAAATACCAATATCGTTGCTTTTTTGAGCAAATAAGATTGTTATTCGATTACATCTAGCCCATCATACACGTGATGGTGAGTTGTTCCCGACACCATCACAGTTTTCACTTCCGACAAAGAGCTACAACTGACAATGAGACCACAAGGTTCAACCTCTCGCCCACTGTGCGCGCGCGTTCGTCATGGTTACAACCCAAATAAGGGTAAAAAACCACAACGCGACAGCTAACAGTTGCGAGTGAAAGTAAATAATTAATAGCCTCCCTCGGAGGCTATTTTTTTATCCAAAAATACCGACGCCATACCTTGCGATGTCGCTGAGCTCGGTTACTATGCAGCAACGTGCAACAATAGGGACATTGATGCAATGGCAACCTCGGTCAACCATCGCTACAAAATTTCTGAACTGGCAACACTCTTTGGCCTGTCACATCGAGCCATTCGCTATTATGAGGCTGAAGGATTAATCGCGCCTGAGCGTAAAGGTCAGCAGCGCTTATATCGATATCAAGACTATTTACGCCTGTCTCTTATTGTGAGGGGAAAACGCCTCGGCTTTTCTTTGGCAGAAATGAGAGAGCTTTTTGAACTGTACGACGCGGAAAAAAATACACCACGCGCACTCCAACAAATGATTCAAGCCATTCAGCAACGTCAACGTCGCTTGCAGCAACAACAAGAAGACATCCAAGCCATCATGGACGAGCTCAATCGCGCCGAAACTCAGTGTTATCGTCAACTCAGCAAGTGGAGCCGCCAACCGTCTTCATAAGCGTCATTGCAGAATAGTACAAAAGCTCATACATTTGCGTCGCAAAATGCGACTAAACCGATTCTACTTGTCTTAAAAACACCGGCTTCCCTTGTCCTTACTAGGATACATGGGCATTTAGAAAAGTAGGCACCCCTTTTGCACTATCTAGATTACTAGACCGTTTTATTTGCTCGTCAGGGGGTGCATTATGGCTCAATCTACACCGATTTTGTTTAACGACCGCCACATTCTACCTGGAGGTAGAATTCCGCTTCGTATCCCTGCGGGTAATGCGCTGAATACGCTCGTATTCGCCATGAAGCATGGGTTACCGTTGGGCGTGTGTATGGCGGACAGCAACAGCCAATGGCAACACACCAATATTGGCACCTTTGTCGATATCGAAGACTTCACCACCAGCCAGGAAGATGGATGTTTAGTTGTCACCGCCCGCGGCACTGCACGTTTTTCAATCCAAACTTTTAACCAACAACAGAGCGAGATGCTGTTTGCTTCTGTGCGTGCACTGCCTCGCTGGCCCGATTGTCAAGTAGACGACCAAAGCCACCCTCTTGTCGAGCGATTACAGTCGATGTTTGAACGGTATCCAGAGTTGCAAAAAATGCACCGTCAAACCGAGTTTTCTAACCTGAGCTGGCTGTGTCAGCGTTGGCTCGAATTGCTGCCACTTCCTACTACAGAGAAACAGCAGCTGATGGCCAACAACTCTTGTGGCACCACGCGGGATTACCTTCTTAGCATGATGCAAGATCCGCATTAACGCGGCCAAACAAACGCAAAAGCGGTGACGTGTCGAGCGTCACCTCTTTATCCCCCTATTTTTAGTGCTGCCTTGCGATTTGGCCTATTCACTTGATTTGGTGATTTTATAGGCAAGGGTAACCACCACAGTTACCCTTTTTTATTGCCAATTCACAAAACCCTGCTCTGACTTTTACACTTTCGGTCACTTATTCAGTAAACTCAGCGTTTACGTACATAGCACATCTAACGGTTACTCATGACCTTATCGCCTCTTTCTGATCGAACAACCCGCATTGTCGCCATTGGTGGCGGACACGGACTTGGCCGCGTGCTGTCGGCGCTAAGCGAGCATGGCAGTCGTGTCACAGGCATAGTCACCACTACAGATAATGGCGGCTCGACGGGCCGTATCCGTGCCTGCCAAGGCGGGATCGCATGGGGAGATATGCGTAACTGTCTTAATCAACTCATCACGGAACCGTCTGTCGGCTCCATGCTCTTTGAGTACCGTTTTAAAGGTAAAGGGGAATTAAACGGTCACAACCTCGGGAACTTAATCCTAACCGCATTAGATAACCTGTCGGTTCGTCCGCTCGAAGCCATTCAGTTGATCCGTGATTTGCTGAATGTAAAAACACATATTCTCCCTATGTCAGAGCACCCTTCTGATCTCGCTGCGCTGACCGCCGATGGGGAGACGGTGGCTGGAGAAACCCATGTTGATGAGCTTCCTCAACCACCCTCAAGACTATTCTTATCACCGACAGTGCCGGCGACTCGCGAAGCCGTCGAAGCGATTGAGTTGGCGGATGTCATTTTGCTCGGACCAGGAAGCTTTCTGACCAGCGTCATGCCCCCATTACTGGTTCCTGAACTTAGTCGCGCTCTCAAACAGAGCCAAGCCAAAATCGTCTTTATTCGTAACCTAGGTAAAGAGTTGGGGCCTGCCGGCGCAATGCCCTTGGCAACCATGCTGACATGGTGTGAACGAGCGATGGGCGGACGACAAATCGACTGGGTGTTGGGTGAAACGGCAGAGGCGAGTTTAGCTGAACGTTATCAACAAAAAGAGGCCCAAATGGCCTCTTCAAATCACAGTTGGCGTCATGACAGAGACAAACTACGTCAAGCTATTGATGAAGTCTTGCTCAACAGCTAAGTCTCGGTAAGTCGATGCTGTGCCGCGTAGCATATCGGTCAGCTCATCTAAATGGTGCGACATCCATTCATCTTGTCCTTGACGGACACGAGATTCACATTCACGGGCCATTTCCGCTAAATCGTCTGCGCCAAAGCTGGCGGCGCTGCTTTTAATCGCATGACTAATCTCTCGTACCTGCTCAATAGACGGTGAGCCTGAAAGCTGAGAATGATATTGGGAAAGCTCATCGCTAAATACCGTTAAAAGCACGGTGACAGTATCTTCCCCTACTTCCAAAGCCAGTCGACGTAATGTTTCAGTGTTCACTGTGGTGGCCATACATCCGCTTCCTATCATTAATTCGCCGCAGTTTTTTGCCAAGCTTGTAATTTTCTATAAATGGTCGAGGGGCTCACTTCCAATAACCCTGCTGCTTGCGGAATGTTGCCATTACAGGCATCAATCGCAACTTCAATGGCACGCTTTTCCGTTTTCCACAGCGGTTCGATATCCGATTTACTGATTGCACTCAGGTTATCATCACTCTGTTCGCGTGCCGTCAACGTTTGCAGTGCCACCTCTGACCGAGTGTTCGGATGGGACGATGCAATTTCGACACCAGATGCGCGCGCGAAAGGAGGCGGAAGCATTTCGGCAGTGACTTCCTCACCATTGTGCAGCACCACTATATTGCGAATTACGTTCTGAAGTTGGCGAACATTTCCGGGCCAATCATACTCAAGCAATTGTTTTACAACGGCTTCATTAAAGCGACAAAAATCTTTTCCTTCCTCGGCAGAAAACAGCGCCAACAGGGCATTGGCAATTTCTAGGACATCACTGCCTCTGTCTCTTAATGGTGGAAGCGCGAGTGGGATCACATGGAGTCGATAGTATAAGTCTTCGCGAAACTTTCCTTGCTGAACCTCTAACCAAGGATCCCGGTTTGTGGCGCACACAAAACGGACATCCACTTTTTTTACCTTTGAAGAGCCGACTTTTTGAAACGTGCCGGTTTGGATAAATCGCAGCAATTTGGATTGCAAATCCAAATCCATTTCGCAAATCTCATCCAAGAACAAGGTGCCGCCATCCGCTAACTCCGCTGCCCCATCACGCTCAGCCGCTGCACCTGTAAACGCACCTTTCACGTGACCAAATAGCTCACTTTCAATCAAGTCTTTGGGAATCGCCGCACAGTTCAAGGCAATAATAGGTTTATTGCTGCGCGTACTTGCCGCATGGATTGCTTCGGCACACACTTCTTTACCCGTGCCACTTTCCCCGGTAATAAAGACGGTCGCTTTACTGGGCGCCGCCGACTCTATAACCCGATAGACCGCTTGCATGGGTAAACTGCGACCGATGAAGCCATGATATTCTCCCTCTTGCCGTTCAGACTGCGATTGACTCGCTACTTTTGGCTTGAGTGATTTATTCACCGTCACCCTAAGTTGATCTGCTTCACACGGCTTGATCAGAAAATCGTTGGCGCCATTGCGCATCGCATCCACCGCCGCGTCAATAGACCCATGCGCGGTCATAATGATCACCGGCAAACTTGGCGCGTTCGCACGGACATGAGCCAATACGTCGATCCCCGACATATCCGGTAAACGAAGATCGAGTATAATTAGCGCGAGCTGATCACCCTGTTGTGCAAAGAAATTCAGCGCTTCCTGACCCGTCCCAACGATCTCTACCTCCACATCAAGTGGGTTTAGGTAAGATTTGTAAAGGGCAGCCACTGACGCGGTGTCTTCTACCATCAGTATGCGTTTACTGTGTGATAGTGTTGGCATTTGTCCTCCGAGGGTGGCGTCTCGCATCCCATAATCGATGAAATTGTTATGCGTCACGCTCATAATAATTGCGCGAGCGTATGCGAAATGCGTTGCATTATGCAATCACATTTGCAGTTTAATGATAACAACTCACTAAAACCACACGGTTTGTCCATGTAAAGCCGCATTATAATAGTTGGCACGCTGAATGCATAACAGAGGATGGCCCTTTTGGGGTCACCTAGCCAACTGACGTTGTTTGTGAGTACATGCTCACTGAAACACTACAGCCAACCTGTCGTTTTAGGTTGGCTTTTTTTTATTTAGCTATTCGCGATAAACTGCTCTCGCAGCACTTGAATTTGATCGCGTAATTGTGCCGCGCTTTCGAACTCTAAGTTTTGCGCCGCTTCATACATCTGTCCTTCCAGCTTCTTAATTTGAGCATCAATGGCTTGAGGCGATTGCAGTGTATAATCTGCATCCGGCTCTGCCACAGCGCGAAGCGACTTCATGGCTGGCTTACCTTTCTTCACGCGTTTACCCGCCGCCATTTCCATCACATCCATGACTTTTTTGTTCAATTTCTGCGGGGTGATGCCATGTTCATTATTATAGGCAATTTGTTTAGCTCGACGTCGTTCGGTTTCATCAATCGCCCGTTTCATCGACTTTGTAATACTGTCGCCATATAAAATCGCTTTACCGTGGAGGTTACGCGCCGCCCGCCCGATGGTTTGAATCAAAGAACGCTCAGAGCGCAAGAAGCCTTCTTTATCGGCATCCAAAATAGCGACCAGAGAGACTTCTGGCATATCAAGCCCCTCACGAAGCAAGTTGATCCCGACCAATACGTCGAACTCCCCCAAGCGTAGGTCACGAATGATTTCCATACGTTCCACCGTATCAATATCAGAATGAAGATACCGAACGCGAACGCCATGCTCTTGCATATACTCAGTCAGATCTTCGGCCATGCGTTTGGTGAGCGTGGTCACTAACACCCGCTCATCGCGCTCTCGGCGCGCTCGAACCTCGGAAAGCAAATCGTCGACCTGCGTCGCAACAGGCCGTACCTCAATCTCAGGGTCAATCAGGCCGGTAGGACGCACTACTTGATCAATCACATCTCCCGCGGATTTCTCAAGCTCATAATTACCCGGCGTTGCGGAGACATAGACCGTTTGCGGTGCCAGGGCTTCAAACTCATCAAATTTTAGCGGGCGATTATCAAGTGCTGATGGCAACCTAAAGCCATAATCCACGAGGGTTTCTTTTCTTGAGCGGTCGCCTTTAAACATTGCCCCGATTTGAGAGACAGTCACGTGCGACTCGTCGATAATCAACAGTCCATCGGCAGGCAGATAATCGAACAGCGTCGGAGGTGGCTCACCCTCAGCGCGTCCACTCAGATAGCGCGAATAGTTTTCAATGCCTGAGCAATAACCCAACTCGTTCATCATTTCGATATCGAACTGCGTCCGCTGAGTAATGCGCTGCTCTTCGAGAAGTTTGTTATTGTCGAGTAGATACTTTTTCCGCTCAGCAAGCTCCACTTTGATTTTCTCGACCGCATCCAAAATCCGCTCTCGCGGTGTGACATAGTGCGTTTTGGGATAAATCGTACACCGCGGAATATCTCTGGCACTGACTTGGCCAGTTAAGGGGTCAAATACGCTAATGGTTTCAACTTCATCATCAAATAGCTCAACGCGGATGGCATCTTGATCAGACTCGGCGGGGAAAATATCAATGACTTCACCGCGCACCCGAAATGTGCCTCGCTCAAACGCGAGATCGTTGCGCGTATACTGAAGCTCGGCGAGCCGCTTTAAGATAGTACGCTGATCAAGCAAGTCGCCTCGGCGAATATGCAGCATCATTTTTAAATAGGAATCGGGATCCCCCAAACCATAAATAGCTGACACAGAGGCCACGATTACCACATCGCGTCGCTCCATCAGCGCTTTTGTTGCAGAGAGTCGCATCTGCTCTACGTGATCGTTTATTGATGCATCTTTCTCAATAAAAGTATCGGTAGAGGGTACATAGGCTTCCGGCTGATAGTAGTCGTAGTAGGAAACAAAATACTCAACCGCATTATCAGGGAAAAACTCTCTCATCTCGCCATAAAGTTGCGCCGCTAATGTTTTGTTAGGGGCAAGAATCATGGTCGGACGATTAAGCTCTGCAATCACATTCGCCATGGTGAAGGTTTTTCCCGACCCCGTGACCCCTAACAAGGTCTGATGTGCAAGCCCAGCTTCCAACCCCTCACATAATTTATTGATTGCTTCAGGTTGATCACCGGATGGTTGGAACGAAGAACGAAGAGAAAATGTTTTACTCATCAAGCTATCCTTTTGGGCCACAAGCCAATCACGCTATTGTCCGGACTCACTTTATCGAGTCAATCTGTCGAGCCATTTTACCAAAGCGAACGACAAATCGATCTTTTTTATCCATAAACGTTGACCTTAAAAAACGACCTAGATAGACTGTCTTTCCGCTTTAGGAAATCTCCGCTAAAGACACTTTCAAAACGCCAACACCTAGGCAAAGTCACAGACTTTTTTTCGATAACCTATCCCCGCTATTCACTCATCGCTTGTTTTTTAGACTGTGCATAAGCATACATCGGGCCGTACTCTCACAACGTTCATTATTAGGAAAAAACACCAATTTTCATTACCTTAACCAAAAAACATAAATGGATTGATTTTCGCCGCACGCATAAAATCAACACCATAGTGACTTCCTCAAGATCTGCACACACACTTATCCACAGAATTTGTGGGTAACTCCGCAGAAGCCTTGTGCACTCTGCCTTCTCACCAGTCAAGACATACTATACAAGCCAAAGATGGAAAACTTACCGTTTTGCGCGAATTGTCAACATATAGCGTTTACCTTTTCAGCATTCAGTCAAAAAGGTCAAAATTCTTCACTGCATCCCGTTGACACCCCTAAATCTGCTCGCTAAGATTCGCCACGCTTTCAAGGCAATTCCCCCWTAGTTCAGTTGGTAGAACGGCGGACTGTTAATCCGTATGTCRCWGGTTCGAGTCCAGTTGGGGGAGCCAATTTTGTGTCCGATGACAGACTTAGTTATGCAAGCTAACCGTTCCGCTATGCGGAATATGTCACTGGGCTAGGCGCCCCCGTTGAGTCCAATCGGAGGAGCCAATTTCAAAAAATCTGTTCCCCCTTAGTTCAGTTGGTAGAACGGCGGACTGTTAATCCGTATGTCGCAGGTTCGAGTCCCGCAGGGGGAGCCACCTTCCTTATCACACCGATATTGTCTCTAAGTGTTTACGCTATCTGCTGCGCAAATTATGTCGCAGGACTAGGCGTCCCCGTTGACTCCCGCAGGGGGAGCCACCTTCCTTATCGCATCGATATTGTCCGTAAGTGTTTACCCTATCTGCTGCGCAGATTATGTCGCAGGACTAGGCGTCCCCGTTGACTCCCGCAGGGGGAGCCACCTTCCTTATCACACCGATATTGTCCGTAAGTGTTTACGCTATCTGCTGCTCAAATTATGTCGCAGGACTAGGCGTCCCCGTTGACTCCCGCAGGGGGAGCCACCTTCTTTATCACATCGATATTGTCCGTAAGTGTTTACCCTATCTGCGGCGCAGATTATGTCGCAGGTCTTTCTCAATCACTCTCCAAGCCGCTGCGCTTTTTTACATCACCACAAAACTGATCGTCTCAATGTCTTATCCACTACCCTCTAGTAAGCGTTGTGATGGTCCGTTACGCAGTGCTTACACGAACCAACACAAAAACCCTGCTTTACAGCGGTTGTTATAGCCGCGCCAAAGGCCGATAATAGGCAGATCACAAAAACATTAAATGATTAAACAGCATGGCTGAGTATTTGTTGCTTTTAGTGGGCACGGTATTGGTCAACAACTTCGTACTGGTGGAGTTTTTGGGCCTGTGTCCATTTATGGGCGTTTCAAAAAAACTGGAAACTGCAATAGGTATGGGTCTGGCAACGACGTTTGTGCTGACCCTTGCCTCGGTGAGCTCATATTTGGTTGAAACCTATATACTGGTCCCACTTGAGCTGGGTTATCTGCGAACGCTGAGTTTTATCTTGGTCATCGCAGTCGTTGTGCAATTTACCGAAATGGTAGTGCACAAAACTAGTCCCACTCTGTACCGCTTGCTTGGCGTGTTCCTGCCTTTGATTACATCGAACTGCGCCGTTCTTGGGGTCGCGCTGCTTAATATCAAGCAACAACACAGTTTTATCGAGTCCATCATCTATGGGTTCGGTGCAGCTTGTGGTTTCTCGCTGGTGCTGGTGCTTTTTGCCGCCATGCGTGAGCGTATTGCGGCCGCTGACGTACCCGCTCCGTTTCGCGGCGCCTCAGTGGCAATGATCACGGCCGGGTTAATGTCTCTCGCCTTTATGGGCTTTACAGGATTGGTGAAGTTGTCATGAGTGGAATTGTTATTGCCGTTGTGGTTATTGCGGCACTGGCAGCCATCTTTGGTGCCATCCTCGGTTTTGCGTCGATCCGCTTTAAAGTGGATGCGGACCCAATCGTGGATCAAATTGACGCGATTTTACCCCAAACCCAATGCGGCCAATGTGGCTATCCGGGCTGCCGTCCCTATGCCGAGGCCATTGCAAACGGCGACGATATCAATAAGTGCCCGCCCGGCGGCCAACAAACCATTGAGAACCTAGCCGACTTGATGGGTGTCGAAGCAACAGAACTTGCGCATGACGAAGAAAAAAGCGTCAAAAAGGTCGCCTTTATCCACGAAGAAGACTGTATTGGTTGCACCAAGTGTATCCAAGCCTGCCCAGTGGATGCCATCGTGGGTAGTACAAAAGCGATGCATACCGTTATCGAGCAAGACTGCACCGGATGTGACCTGTGTGTAGCCCCTTGCCCCACGGATTGTATTGAAATGATTCCGGTACAAGACACACCGGAAACTTGGAAGTGGAAACTGGAACAAATTCCTGTGGTTGACGTAACAAATAAACAGGGAGCACAAGCTTGATGTTAAGCCTTATTGAGCAAATCAAACACGGCCAAGTTTGGGACTTCCATGGCGGCATTCATCCTCCTGAAAACAAAAAACAGTCCAATCACAGAGCCATTTTACCGGTAGCCATGCCAGAAACCTTGGTACTACCGCTTAAACAACACATTGGCAGCAAGGGTAAACTGCTGGTCAAGGTTGGCGATCAGGTCTTAGCCGGCCAGCCACTGACCGAAACCGATATGCAGCAATGCGTTCCCATCCACGCCCCAACGTCAGGAAAAGTGATCGCGATTGAAGACAGAACCATCGCGCACCCATCGGGCTTATCGGATCAATGTGTGGTTATCGCACCGGATGGCAAAGATACTTGGGGACCAAAGCCACATTTACGTCAATATCGCGAACAAGCTCCAGAACAGCTCATCAACCATATTCGTGCCATGGGCATTGCCGGCATGGGAGGCGCAGGCTTCCCGACTGCACGCAAACTACAAAGTGGCGTCGCCCGTACCGAGATCCTGATTATCAACGCGGCAGAGTGCGAGCCTTACATCACGGCAGATGATCGTTTGATGCAAGATTGTGCCAACGAAATCATCACCGGCACCCAGATCCTCATGCATATTGTCAAACCCAAACTTGCCGTCATTGGCATTGAGGACAATAAACCCGAGGCCATCGCAGCATTAAAAGCAGCGGCAGCACAAGCTGAGCAAGAGATCTTAATTCAAGTAGTGCCCACCAAGTATCCATCAGGCGGTGAAAAGCAACTGATCAAACTGATCACGGGTAAGGAAGTACCCGCCAAAGCGTTTCCCGCCAGTATTGGTGTGCTGATGCAAAATATCGGAACGACCTACGCGATTAAGCGTGCGGTGATCGATGGCGAGCCCTTGATTCAACGTGTCGTCACCCTTACAGGGAAAACGTTACAAACACAGCAAAACCGCTGGGCATTATTAGGCACACCCATTGTGTTTTTGCTTGCCCAGCATGGCTACAAGCAAGATAAAAAATTACCCCGTGTGATTATCGGCGGCCCCATGATGGGCTTTACGGCGCCTCATGACGAGGTTCCCGTCACCAAAACCACTAACTGTATATTGGTCCCCACTCGCCGTGAAATCGCCCCTGCTCAGCAGGAAATGGCCTGTATTCGCTGTAGCGCCTGTGCTGACGCCTGCCCTGTCAATTTGCTTCCTCAGCAATTGCAGTGGTACGCCAAAGATCAAGACTACGACAAGTGCCAAGATTACGATTTATTCGATTGTATCGAGTGTGGAGCTTGTGCGTACGTGTGCCCAAGCGAAATCCCCTTGGTGCAATACTATCGCCAAGCAAAAGCTGAAATACGTGAAATAGAAGCAGAGAAAGAAGCCGCCGAGCGCGCTCGCCAGCGTTTTGAAGCTAAAAAAGCACGTATGGAGCGCGAAAAGCAAGAGCGAGAAGAGCGACACCGCCAAGCTGCAGAACGGCGTAAGCAAGCCGCTCAGCAGAATGCAGGCAACAATGATGCACTCGCAGCCGCTGTTGAACGTGTTAAAGCGAAAAAAGCCGCCCAGCAAAACAGTGACGTAAAACCTGCCGTAGCTGCAGCCATTGCTCGCGCCAAAGCAAAACAAGCGGAAGCCGCTAAAGCGGGACAAGAAACGCCCGACAATAGCGAAATGATGAAGCTGCGAGAGGCTCGCAAGCAGCAAGCTCGCGAGCGAAAAGCAGCAAAAGTAGCCGCAACTTCTGTAGAGGCAGATCAAAGCAGCGAAAAGAAAGATGCAGTCGCCGCTGCAATCGCCCGCGCCAAAGCGCGTAAAGCGGCTGAGCAATCCGATGCGCCTGCTAAACCAGCTCCCGCGACATCAGACAGYACCGATGCGGATGATAAAAAASCGGCGGTGACCGCGRCCGTCGCCCGWGCCAARGCMCGYAAAGCGGCTGAGCAATCCGATACGCCTGCTAAACCAGCTTCTGCGACGTCAGACAGCACCGATGCAAGTGATAAAAAAGCGGCGGTCGCAGCGGCCGTCGCCCGTGCCAAAGCACGCAAAGCGGCTGAGCAATCCGATCCGCCTGCGAAACCAGCTTCTGCGACATCAGACAGCACCGATGCAAGTGATAAAAAAGCGGCGGTCGCAGCGGCCGTCGCCCGTGCCAAAGCACGCAAAGCGGCTGAGCAATCCGATGCGCCTGCTAAACCAGCTTCTGCGACGTCAGACAGCACCGATGCGGATGGTAAAAAAGCGGCGGTAGCCGCGGCCGTCGCCCGCGCTAAAGCCCGTAAAGCAGCACAGCAAGAATCAACGGATAGTGAGGTAAGCCATCAAGCGCCAACACCATCTGCTGATCCACAAAACGATAAGAAAGCAGCTGTCGCCGCCGCCGTCGCGCGCGCTAAAGCGAGAAAAGCTGCCCAACAAACCAGTGAAGATAAGGAATAATTGCCGTGGCGTTTTTTATTGCTAGCTCTCCGCACGCCCACAACAAGCGCTCAACCAGTCAAATCATGCTTACAGTCCTTCTGTGTGCGCTACCTGGTTTGGCGGCCCAGTGGTACTTCTTTGGTTGGGGAGTCATCATTCAGTTGGCACTTGCCATCTCGACAGCATGGGCAGCTGAAGCGGTCGTTATGCGACTTCGTCAACGCCCCCCGCTTGCTTATTTACGTGATAATAGTGCGTTACTCACCGCATTTCTGCTCGCTGTGGCCATTCCACCGCTCGCGCCTTGGTGGGTCATCGTGATTGGTACGCTGTTTTCAATTGTTGTAGCGAAGCATATTTATGGCGGCTTGGGGCAGAATCTATTCAACCCTGCCATGGTTGGCTATGTGGTACTTTTGATCTCATTTCCTGTTCAAATGACCACTTGGCTTCCGCCAGAGAGTCTCGCCGCCTATCCACTCACCTTAGGCGATGCGTTATCTGCAATTTTCAGTGGTTTCACCTTAGACGGCTTTAGCGTTAACCAATTACGCATGACCGCTGATGGCATCACTATGGCCACGCCACTCGATACGATTAAAACAGCACTCGCTGGGGGTAAAACGGTCAGCGAAGCGCTTCAACAGCCTATTTTCAGTGCCATTGCTGGCGAAGGTTGGGCATGGGTAAATGCCCTATATTTGGTGGGCGGATTGGTGCTGATTCAACGCGGTATCATCAACTGGCATATTCCAGTTGCTATGCTATCCGCCTTGCTGGCCTGCGCGTTACTCGGCCATTTGATTGCGCCCGACCAGTTAGCCTCTCCGCTCGTTCACCTCTTATCGGGTGCAACCATGCTCGGGGCGTTTTTTATCGCCACGGATCCTGTTTCTGCCTCCACCACCGATAAAGGGCGTTTGTGGTTCGGCGGTATTATTGGGGTATTGGTTTTCTTAATCCGTACTTGGGGCGGTTACCCAGACGGTGTCGCTTTCGCCGTGATTATTGCCAATTTGTGCGTCCCTTTGATTGATTATTACACCAAGCCACGTACCTATGGCCACACCCATAAACGTGCAGAGAAGAAGTCACAATCATGATTGAAACCATTCGCAAACACGGTGGGATCCTTGCGATAGCGGCACTGCTCTCCACCGCGTTAGTTGCTATTACGCATACGCTCACCGAAGACACGATTCAAGAGCAACAACAAAGACAATTGGCGAAGGCCCTGAACCAAGTGATCCCTGAGTCAATGCACGACAACGCCTTACACAAGACCTGTCGTTTGATTCAAAATGCCGATGCACTAGGTACCGACGAAGCACAGCCTTTTTACGTTGCCACCCAAAATGACACAGTCACCGCAGTGGCCATCCAAGCCATTGCTCCCGATGGTTACAATGGCGCGATTAGCGTGCTCATTGGGATGGACGCCACCAGTCATAATGTACTGGGTGTGCGTGTTCTTGCCCACAACGAAACCYCCGGGCTGGGTGATAAAGTCGATATTCGTGTTTCAGATTGGGTGCAAAGCTTTGCGGGTAAAAAAGTGACGGCAGAGAACGATAATCGTTGGGCTGTGCGCAAAGATGGCGGACAATTCGACCAATTTACCGGTGCGACAATCACGCCTCGAGCCGTGGTTAAAGCGGTGAAAAAGGCTGCTTGGTATGTCAGCCAAAATCAAGATCTACTGATCAATCAGCCGATTATTTGTGGAGGTCAATGATGAACGCCGCCCATAAAGAGTTGATGAAAAACGGCTTGTGGAGCAACAATCCGGCCTTCGTGCAACTGTTAGGTCTATGTCCGCTGTTGGCGGTATCAGCAACCGTTACTAATGCTCTCGGTTTGGGAGTGGCCACCCTCGCAGTTCTTGTCGGCTCAAACCTCATTGTGTCTATCATTCGAGATTGGGTGCCCAAAGAAGTCCGCATCCCGATTTTCGTGATGGTTATTGCCTCTTTGGTAACCTGTGTGCAGTTGGTGATGAATGCCTATGCCTTCGGCCTTTATCAATCGCTTGGGATTTTTATCCCGTTAATCGTCACCAACTGCATCATTATTGGTCGTGCAGAGGCCTTCGCCTCTAAAAATCCTGTAGGACTATCAATCAGTGATGGCTTTTGGATGGGAACAGGAATGACCGCCGCTCTCGTGATTCTTGGCGCCATCCGCGAAATCTTGGGCAATGGCACCTTATTTGATGGTGCTGACCTATTGCTCGGGGACTGGGCCGCTGCGCTCAGGATTGAGATTTTTCAATTTGACACCAGCTTTTTGCTCGCCATTTTGCCCCCCGGCGCTTTCCTTGCGGTCGGGTTTCTCATTGCGCTGAAAAATATTATTGATAAGCACTTGGCCAGCAAAACAGAAAAAGACCAAAAACCTGTTATCGAGCGCGCGCGGATCACAGGGAATCAGTAACTGAGTAGCACGATGAACAAACAAAAGCGTCAAGAGATACTAAAAAGACTGAGAGACAATAACCCTAATCCTCAAACGGAGTTGAACTGGTCAACCCCTTTTGAGTTGCTTATTGCAGTGTTACTCTCAGCACAAGCAACAGACGTGAGCGTGAATAAAGCCACGGCAAAGCTCTACCCGGTAGCCAATACACCACAGGGGTTACTGGATTTAGGCGTTGAAGGCGTTAAACAGTACATCAAGACCATCGGGCTGTTTAACTCAAAAGCAGAAAACGTGATTAAAACCTGCCGCATCTTGGTCGAAAAGCACCAAGGCGAAGTGCCTGAAAACAGAGAAGCCTTGGAAGCCCTACCCGGTGTCGGTCGTAAAACGGCCAACGTGGTGCTCAATACGGCATTCGGTTGGCCCACTATTGCGGTCGATACGCATATTTTCCGCGTCTCCAATCGCACCAAGTTTGCTGTGGGCAAAAACGTGAACGACGTAGAAGAAAAGCTGCTCAAGGTGGTGCCAAAAGAATTCAAAGTTGATGTTCATCATTGGCTAATTCTGCATGGACGCTACACCTGCCTGGCGCGCAAGCCGCGCTGCGGGAGTTGCATCATTGAAGATCTGTGTGAATACAAAGAGAAAGTCTACCCCGAAAGCTAACCGCTACAGGTTAGTGACTGGTAAACGAAAAAAGGAGCAACGTCATGTCGAACGGCAGAATTTTACATACCATGATCCGTGTAGGAGACCTTGATCGTGCCATCAAGTTCTACACTGAGGTGATGGGAATGCGCCTACTGCGCACCAATGAAAATGAGCAATACAAATATAGCTTGGCTTTTGTCGGCTACAGTGATGAATCTGAAGGGGCGGTGATTGAGCTCACTTATAACTGGGGCGAGAGCGACTATGATCATGGCAACGCATTTGGTCATATCGCTATTGGTGTCGACGACATCTACGCGACCTGTGAGCAAATCCGTCAGGCTGGTGGAAACATTACCCGTGAGCCAGGCCCAGTAAAAGGTGGCAGTACTGAAATTGCCTTTGTGACTGACCCAGACGGTTACAAGCTCGAGCTGATCCAGAACAGAAGCGCGTCTGCCGGCCTAAACGGCTAACTCACGCGGTTAATTACCACGACTTAGACCGTGGTGAGAATCGAAAGCCCAGCAGTCATGCTGGGCTTTTTGACATTCAATCAGGGCTACAGCAAGGTCCGTCCCAAAGAGATCACCACGCGTCGGTTCTTACTTCGCCCAATCGGGTCTTCATTATCCGCAATTGGACGTCGCTCCCCATAGGCTTCCACCGTAATCCTATCTTCAGGAAGTCCAAGAGACGTAAAATAGTCGCGTAGCTTTTTGGCTCGCCGTTCAGACATTTGCTGGTTAGCGGCACGTGTCCCGCGAGAGTCCGAATACGTTGCCACAAGGATAAGATCGATATCGTCACTGTAACGAACAAACTCTGCAATCTGTGTCAGGCGCTGCATACTCGCTTTCGTCAGTTCATCACTGTTTTCCTGATACCGCAGCACCGTAAATGAAATATCTTCAAACGCATACGGCAGTAGGCTATTTAAGCAACGGCTAAACTCATGATATGGCGCACCAAACGCCACTGCAGACAGCGCAATATCAACACGCTGCTGTTGTCGTTGCCAATCTTGAAAGCTAAAGGTAGGGAAGCGCCCATCTTCTAACTCACTGAGCATCGCCCACGCCGTTTGTCCGCCAACATAACCATCAAATTGCTTGAAGAACTTCAGTTGATCCATATATTTCGCCGGCTCGCCAGGCATCCAGTCTGCGGGCATAGAGAGCAAAGAAACATCTGCGGTTTTTCCCATCGGACGTTGCATATCCAGCTCAAAGTCTAAATTCATCTCTTTACTGGCGCGAGAGGTAAATGATGCTTGCCCATAGCGAGGGATGGTGTGCTCCAAGCGACACTCAATCGGCGTATCTATCGTGACCGTCCAATTAGACGCCCCTAATGGCGCGACGTAAAGCTTGTTCGCCCACACCGGTGACGCCAACCATAAGCCGCTGACTGCAAACACTATCCCGAGCACCGACGGGCGACTCATTATCCTAAAAACCGATTTTCGCATCATACTCTCTTTACGCTTTAGCGCAGTGTGTAACTTAAGATATCGACGTGAGTCACGCCGACTTTAGCTTAACGCCGCGATTTGCGATAATCACGCTTTTATTCTTCCCAGTAAAGTGACGACTGCATGAGCCAAGATCTCGATCCAAATAGTCTTAAAGCCCGTTTCCGCGGCTATTTTCCTGTTGTTGTGGACGTAGAAACCGCAGGATTTAACGCAAAAACCGATGCTTTGTTAGAAATCTGCGCCGTCACCCTAAAAATGGATGAACAAGGCTGGCTGACCAAAGATAAAACTATTCACTTTCATGTCACGCCATTTGAAGGCGCAAACCTTGAGCCAGCGGCGCTCGAATTTACTGGCATTCGAGACCCATTTAGCCCACTGCGTGGCGCGGTTGATGAAGGAGAAGCACTGCGCGAAATTTTTAAGCTGATCCGTAAAGAGCAAAAGGCGGCAGAGTGCCAGCGAGCGATCATGGTCGCCCACAATGCAAACTTTGATCACAGCTTCGTCATGGCCGCCGCTGAACGCGCGCAATTAAAGCGCAACCCTTTCCATCCTTTTGCGACATTTGATACGGCGGCTATCAGTGGGCTTGCGCTCGGGCAAACGGTATTAGCAAAAGCCTGTCAAGCCGCTGGGATTGCATTCGACAATAAAGAAGCACATAGCGCCCTTTATGATACTGAGCGCACCGCAGAGCTTTTCTGTGAGATAGTTAATCGCTGGAAACGCCTAGGCGGCTGGCCACTTGCCATCACGCCCGAGAACAGCGACGCATCGACCACATCGGAGACATAAGATTATTAATCCATGCATGACGCGACCCAATCGGGTCGCTTTTTTCACTCAGACACCTTCCCTCGACTCTGCGCTCTTAAGCCTTAAATACGCCCTACTCAGTTTGTTAACAATATGTTTGACGTCACATTTTTGCGATCTAATTATCACCTTACCTAAACACTTCCACAGAGAGAACTTAAACAGGCACACAAAGCATGCGCAACAAAGCACAGCTAGAAAAAAGGCGTAAAATCAATAAAGATTTCACTAAATCACTGAGTAGAGTTTTTACTTAAAACGTCCAATACAAACGCATGCTAACAATTCTCGCATATCACTTAGTTTTCCCTTTTGAAACCTCCCTTTAACAAATAGCAAATCGGTGCCACTATTAGTCGTGAATAACATCCGACCACTTTTGTAGCTCAGAGAACATGGGCGCGGAAGGGGGCGGCCCCAAAGGACAAGAAGCTAAATTAATAAAGGAGTGAGGCGCACTATGTCATCACTATTTGAAAAATCGCTAGTGGCAACCAGTTTATCTTTGCTAGCCGTGCAAGCTCATAGTGCCGGCTTCCAAGTGTCAGAAACCTCGGTATCCGGTTTGGGGCGAGCCTTTGCAGGTGAAGCCGCGATTGCGGATAATGCAGCAGTCGGCGCACGAAATGCTGCCGCCCTAACCCGCTTCAATACCACCGCGTTTTCGGGTGGTTTAAGTATCATTGACCCAGACGTGCATGCTGATGTTCAAAGCGCGAGCAATGGTGCAGTATCAAAAGCGGCCTTGGACGCATCAGGGGTGTCAACAGAAGCAAAGGACATCGCTCCGACAGAGTACGTGCCTAGCTTTCATTTAATCCATCCTATCGATGACAAACTTGCAGTTGGTTTTTCCGCATTTTCTAATTTCGGTTTGTCGACCGAGTATCCTAAAGATTTTGCAGCTGGTGTCGGTGCAGGGGATACAGCGCTCGTCACAATGAACTTTAACCCTAACATCGCTTATAAAATCAACGAGCAATGGAGTATCGGTGCCGGTATCAGCGCGATTTATGCGGATGCAGAGTTGAACCGTTTTGCTGGTGCTGCCGCATCAAACCTTAATACTAAGTTGGGCACCTCCTATACAGCAACGAGTCGCGTCGCTCACCTTAAAGGTGATGGCTGGGGCTTTGGTTGGAACCTCGGTGTTCTGTGGGAATTGGATGAAGACAACCGATTCGGTCTTTCATACCGCTCTAAGTCAGATATAACACTAGAAGGTGACTATGAAGGAACATCGACGATAGCCGTTGGCAAGTCTGGGCAATCAGTTGCAGGGGAACTGGAACTCAACCTTCCAGAAGTCATTGAACTTTCTGGCTTCCATCAACTTAACCAACAAATCGCGCTACACTATAGTGCCATGTATACTGGCTGGGATAGCTTCCAAGAGCTAAAAGCGACCAGCTCCGCATCAAATTGTAATGACGGCACCGCCGGGCAGTGTCTACAAAAAGATGAAAACTGGGATGACAGCTGGCGTTATTCACTGGGTGCCACTTATACCTTGGATAAGCACTGGGCGTTCCGTGCAGGTTATGCGTATGATGAAAGCCCTGTCAGTGCAGAGGATCGTACATTAAGCATTCCCGACTCAGATCGTCACTGGTGGAGTTTAGGCACTACGTATACCGCAAATGATAACCTCTCTATCGACGCAGGTTTCGCGTACCTAGACGGTGACCAAGTAGACGGGAGCGAAGATGGCTTTGCTTTCTCAGCCGGTGGTGACGCGTATATCTACGGGTTGCAGTTGAACTACTTGTTCTAACCTCAATCAGCAAATACTCGTATCAAACGGCCAGCTTTATGTTGGCCGTTTTTTGTTCACGTCGAAATAATAAAAACCTTTTCTGCTGCATCAATCAACCTGCCGCGTAGGTAGACAATCAAGTAAACGGGCAAGCCAATTTTTTAGCGCTTTAGCGACCTTCTCTTTTTTTGATGAAATAAAATAACAAAAAAAGTCGATTCMCCCTCGACACAGACAAATTTTTGCGCAAACTGGGTGGCTTAATTACAAAACCATAGATAGACCCCGCAGCATAGCTGCAGTCACAATGCCCATAACAGGAAAGTTTTCATGAACCCGGTAGTTATTTCGGTCTGTGTCATGCTGGCACTGGCGCTAATGCGCGTCAATGTCGTGGTTGCGTTGACATTTAGCGCCGTCTTAGGTGGATTGGTTGGCGGCTTGAGCTTGTCAGACACCATCAGCGCCTTTGAAGGTGGACTAGGTGGCGGCGCCACTATTGCTCTAAGTTATGCCATGCTTGGCACATTTGCCGTGGCGATTAGCCGCTCAGGGATAACAGATGTGCTCGCCCATGCGGTCATCCGTAAACTCAATGCACGCCCAACCGACGCTGCGACAACCACATTCAAGTATCTTGTCTTAATTTTACTCGGCTTACTCGCCATTTCGTCTCAGAACGCGATCCCCGTACACATTGCATTTATTCCTATTGTGATCCCACCGTTACTGCATGTGTTCCAACGCTTAAAGCTCGATCGCCGCTTGGTGGCTTGTGTACTGACCTTCGGTTTAATTATGCCGTATATGGTATTACCCGTTGGCTTTGGTGGCATCTTTTTGAACAACATTTTGCTCAAAAACCTGAATGAAAATGGCCTCGATGTGGTTGCTGCTCAAGTACCAACTGCAATGTTGCTTCCCGCCGCTGGCATGGTCGTGGGCTTACTGATCGCCACTTTTATTAGCTATCGCAAGCCACGGCAGTATCAGGAAGGCGCAATTCTCGATGCAGAGCCTGAAAACAATCAGGTTGAGTCACGAAATCTTTGGGTCGCTGGCGTCGCAATTGTCTCCGCCCTAAGCGTTCAGCTGATGGCGGGCTCAATGATTGTGGGCTCATTAGCAGGCTTTATGGTATTTACCTTTGGCGGCGTGATCCGCTGGAAAGACACCCAAGATGTGTTCACCAAAGGGGTCCACATGATGGCTATGATCGGCTTTATCATGATCACGGCGGCAGGATTTGCGGCGGTGATGAAGGCCACCGGCGGCGTTGAATCGCTCGTCAGCTCCCTATCTGGCTCAATTGGCGACAACAAGCCGCTAGCCGCGTTTCTGATGTTGGTCGTTGGCTTGTTGGTGACCATGGGCATTGGCTCATCGTTCTCGACCATTCCGATTATCGCAACCATCTATGTGCCATTGTCTTTGGCGTTTGGTTTCTCACCAATGGCGACTATCGCATTGGTCGGCACGGCTGCCGCGCTTGGTGATGCGGGCTCCCCAGCATCCGACTCGACTTTAGGTCCAACATCAGGGCTCAATGCCGACGGACAGCACGAGCATATTTGGGATACAGTGGTCCCTACCTTTATCCACTATAACCTACCTCTGATTGCCTTTGGCTGGTTAGCGGCGATGGTGCTGTAATCGCAAATGCCTCTGTCAGCGATAAAAAAGCCACGTTTCTCAACGTGGCTTTTTACATACTTCAGCGAATGAGTGTCTTCTCAATCACTCATTTTCGCTCGCGTCACGACGCTCTGCCGCTTCTTTGACGAGTGGCTGTAACTCACCCTTTTGGAACATTTCCAAAATAATGTCACAACCGCCGACTAATTCACCCTCAACCCACAGCTGTGGAAAGGTTGGCCACTGGGCATAAACGGGTAGTTCAGCGCGGATATCTGGGTTTTGGAGTACGTCTACATAAGCAAACTTTTCACCACATGCCATCAGCGCTTGTGATGCTTGTGATGAAAAACCACAACTTGGCAGCTTAGGAGAGCCTTTCATATATAGCAGAATCGCATTTTCTTCGATTTGCTGCTTAATCTTATCAATCGTTTCCATTGCTTCCTCGAACACTGTCTTTGAGTCTTATCCTTGATTCTACTTGCTAACCGATTGGAAAAAAATGCCTAAATCCATTGTGGGATTAGCAACAAAAATTTTGCCGCTATCCTTTTAATAAAGTAAAAACTTGCTAAACTAGGCGGAGCAAAACGAAAAAGAGTAGCCACACCGCCATGAGGTAATGTTTTACAGCGGTATCAGCTGAGAGCATTCCCACTTTAGATACTGTCGGTGTCGGACTACAGGAAGCACTCCCCATATAAAAACGGAGATATAAGCAATGTCATTCCAACTACCTGAACTGCCTTACGCGAAAGACGCGCTAGAGCCACACATTTCAAAAGAAACCCTCGAGTATCACTATGGCAAACACCACAACACGTACGTGGTTAAGCTGAATGGTCTGATCGAAGGGACTGAATTCGAAGGTAAATCACTTGAAGACATCATCAAAACCTCTTCAGGCGGTGTCTTCAACAACGCAGCTCAAGTGTGGAACCACACCTTCTATTGGCATTGCCTAAGCCCGAACGGCGGTGGCGAGCCAACTGGTGAGCTAGCAGATGCAATCAACAAAGCGTTTGGCTCTTTCGAAGAGTTCAAAACTCAGTTCACTACCTCAGCAGTGAACAACTTTGGCTCTGGCTGGACTTGGCTGGTCAAAAAAGCAGACGGTTCTGTGGCAATCGTGAACACCTCAAATGCCGAAACACCAGTGACTCACGACGGTGAAACGCCACTGATGACTGTTGATGTTTGGGAGCACGCTTACTACATCGATTACCGTAACGTACGTCCAGACTACATGGCTGCGTTCTGGAAACTGATCAACTGGGAATTTGTCGCGAAAAACTTCGCCGCTTAATGACGTAACGTCACATACCCAGTCAAAAGGAGGCGATAATCGCCTCAGACTGCTGACAAAGGTCTAGCTTTCGAGCTAGACCTTTGATCTAATAGGAGTGTCGCAATAGGGATGCTCCGGTATGCTTCAAGAACCTTCTCCACACCAATATGAACTTGAAATGGTGACGATGGAACAACTTGTTCCCAAAGAC
>NZ_MUFO01000050.1:0-18189 GCF_001995345.1 Salinivibrio sp. IB872
GTTTACATTTATTTAACTTTAGCTATCTGTTTTTAGTTTCGATGAAAATTATAGCCATTTTATTGGACAGTATGTATGCAAATTTCATTAAAAAATTTTTCTGTTTACATTTATTTAACTTTAGCTATCTGTTTTTAGTTTCGATGAAAATTATAGCCATTTTATTGGACAGTATGTATGCAAATTTCATTAAAAAATTTTTCTGTTCGGGTACAGGTTATGCTTCCTGTTCTCGTTGCCACATTTGCTCTAACAGTGAGTTTGTGGATTATTAAAAATGATTTGGACGATAGTCTAAAAAATGCGTCAGTGATGAGAATATCATATCAAAATCAAACTGATGCGCTATCATTGCATGTTGTTGATTATATTAACGACATGCGTCTTCAGGTTGCAGACGCGATCATATCTCCAGCTCGTAGAAAAGATCTTATCCCTACTTTACAGCAAAGGAAAAAAGATATTGGTCATCATTTAAAAACACTGCAAGACGACGATTATTACCAAAACGATGTGCCTAATATTTTTAATCTTGTCGATGAGTTTGTGAATAGCTCAAGTAAGATGCTCACATTTTTAGAACAGTATGAGAAAGGCCTCGTTTCTGAACGCGAGTATGCAGCGCAGAATACTGCGCTTAGGGCTCAGGCAGTCGATTTACTGACGACGGTTGTTAATGTCAGTAAAAGAGCCCAAGAGCGCGAAGAGAAATACTATGCACAGATTCAAGAATACGAGCGAAGCAAAATAAATACTGCGATGGTTATTGTGTTATCTGTGCTTGCAGTATCGTTGATCATTGCTTGGCTACTTTCAAAAATGATTGTCGCGCCAATCCAGCAGCTTCAGGGCGTTATGCGTGATTTAGCACAGGGAAATCTGGCAGTTCGAGCAACGGTTGAGGGTAAAAACGAAATCTCAAGCCTTAGTCAGGATGTCAATAAAACCGCGACGCAGTTGCATAGCATGGTCGATCAGTTGAACCGAATGGGTGAAGACGTGGCATCGGCGTCAACAGAATTAGCGGCGGTGATGACTCAAGCGGAATCGAATGCACAACAAGAGTTATCGGAAATTGAACAAGTGGCGTCGGCAGTGAATGAGCTGTCGAGTACGGCTGATAATGTCAGTGATAATGCATCTGCCGCTGATTCGACGGCTCGTATGACCGATGAGTTGGCCAAATCTGGTTTAACAATATCTCAAGAGAGTGTTCAAGCCAGTGCACAAATGTCGGAAGCATTGCATCATGCGGCAAGTTTAGTACAGCAACTAAATGAACAATCAGAGAAAATTAATAATGTCGTTGAAGTCATCCACAGTGTCTCGGAACAAACCAATTTACTCGCGTTGAATGCGGCGATTGAAGCGGCTCGAGCAGGCGAGATGGGCCGTGGTTTTGCAGTTGTCGCTGATGAAGTAAGAATGCTTGCTGGTCGTACAGCCGGTTCGACCAAGGAAATTGGTGTCATTATCGAGGATTTACAAAATCAATCTGTATTAGCCAATGAAAGCATGCAAACGACGATCACGATGTTGGCACACAATAGTGAGCTGACACAGCGTGTCAGTGATGCATTGGTTGCTATCTCAGAGTCGGTTGCGGATATTAATGATTCCAATACTCRGGTTGCTACCGCGGCAGAGCAGCAGTCACAAGTCACCAAAGATATTAATCGTAACGTGGTTAATATTTCTGAGCTCGTCAACCAAAATGTCGCCGGTATCAGCCAGAGTGCGAGTGCAAGTGCTGAGCTCTCACTATTGGCTGAGAAGCAAAAAGAACAACTAGCTTTCTTTAAGCTGTAAAGTGTGACTTTATATCTATAAGGCCGTATTACTCGCAGGAGAATACGGCTTTTTGATAAATGGCAGATATCCGTTGATCTGACAATTTAAACTAGCCAGTCGTTACCTCAAAAACAATACAAACACTACGCCTCCTCATGATCAGGGGCAGTGCTTGGGATAGTAATCGTAAAACGGCTTCCTTTGTCCGGCTCACTTTTCACCTCAATACGGCCGCCAAGTACGCCGGTGACGAGGTTAAAGGTGATGTGGAGGCCAAGGCCCGAGCCGCCTTGGCCTAAGCGGGTGGTGAAGAAAGGATCGAAGATGCGTTTTCTCACGTCATCACTCATGCCTGCTCCGTTATCATGAACGGTAATATGTACCTGATCGTGTGAATCCTGACTCGCATGGATTTGAATATGGCCTTGTTCTTGCGTGGTAAATGCATGAATTAACGCATTATTGATTAAGTTGATCAGGGTTTGGGTGAGGGCGCCTGGATAGCTGTTGAGCAGAATACCCTCTGGAATAGTGACCTCGAGCTGGTGCGGCGCGCGCTGAAGTGTCGGTCGCATAGAGAGCAGGACTTCGTCCATCAACAGACGTAGTTCAAAGTCGCGTCTGTGGTCACTGGTTTGATCCACCGCGAGCTGCTTAAAGGCACGGATTAATTCGGAGGCACGTGACATGTTACGTTCAACAATCCGTGTCCCGTCTTCAATATGGGTGAGAAATTGGTCTAAATCGTCTCGTGTGATCGGCTTTTCGAGTTGTTGGACAAAATCTTGCTTCATCGACAAGATGGAGGTTGAAGACATCAGCGCGTTGCCGATGGGGGTGTTCAGTTCATGGGCAACCCCAGCCACGAGCGACCCTAAGGATGACAGCTTCTCACTTTGCACTAACTCACCTTGAATCGCTTCTAGACGGGTTAATAGCGATTTGAGTTTATCACCATAGGCATTCACTGCATGGCGCAGCTCTCCTACTTCGTTCATGTTGTCGACCGTCAACTCTTGAGTGGTTTCCCCGTCTATCAACTCCCAAATCTGTGTGGTCGTTTGCTGAATCTTATCCAGTAGATTCCGAGCAGTAATGGCGGCGATAATCCCCACAACAAGCAATAGTCCGCCAATGGCGAACATCAGGAACAGTCCCATGCTGTCAGCCGCCGCGGTCATTTTGCTTTTGGGCACGACAAGACCAATCACCCAATTGGTTTGAGGGTATTTAATAATATGAACGTAGGCGGCTTCATTTAGCACGCCATCGCTCTCTATCGTAATCAGTTGGCTATCTTGGAGAGATTGACTTGCTTGCAGTGCTTCTTGGAGCCAAGGGAGTTCCTGCTCTAACTCGGTAGCCGTTCGCAGGGTATTTCGATAAGGATTAAATGTTACCGCCGATTCGGGGAAGCTTATCGCCTTGTTATTGGCGTCCAGAGCGAACACATAGCCGTCGTTTTCTTTGCCATACCGAGCCAGTATGTCGGCAATGCCATCCAGTCTCATGTCGACCGTTGCCACTCCAACGAAGCGCTCATTTTCTTTCATGGGTACAGTACAGGTAATCATCGGCTCTTTGGTAAAAGGGTCAATATAAGCGTTAGACCAACTGCAGCGATCGATAGGTGCTTGTTTCCCTACTAGGTACCAGCTTTCATTGTGGTAGCCCTTGCCATCAGGGTTGTTGTAATCATCATAGTATTCCATATCGGGCCCTGTGCGACCCCAAAAAAAACTACGTCGTTCTACGCCCGGTGTAAAGGTGTTGGGCTCCGGCCAGATCCCGCCACCGGCAATGGTAGGATCGCCATGATTGTTAAAGAGTGGAGGAAAAAGGCGGCGGAATAGCCCTTCGTTTTTGGGAAGGTTGGTGCCCTTTAAGGCGAGCGTACTGGTTAAGAGTTCGATCTGTCCGAGCTTGGCATCGAGCAAGTCGATTAATGCATATTGGTTGAGGCTGATCCGCTCTTGTCGCTGCTCAATCAGATCGGGTTTAACTTTCCACTCGAGCACCGCAAAAATAGTTAGTAGCGCCAACACCAGAACCAATGCGAATCCGAGGGTAATCTGATGACGGATCATGAGAGCGGGTTTGGCCATTGTTGATACTTCCTCTTTCCTCAGCTGACGCAGATAAAAACCAAGCACCTGCGACCAGCCCTGCCAAATCATGCTGACGGTAGTCGAGTCGTTCCTTTAGTGTAGTTGGCTGCTTAGGCTTTGTGATGATGGCATTTGTAATGCCATAGAAAAATACGGGGTCAGCACTGTACTCGGGCATAAAAAACCCCCTTCGCTGTCCATCGCTAAGGGGGAGGCAGGGTTTTCGGTATGGCGAAATAAAGCGTGTGAGCTCTATTTAATATTGACCACCATCTTGCCGAAGTTGCGGCCTTCGAGTACATCAATCAGTGCTTGCGGCGCTTTCTCAAAGCCATCCACCGCGTGTTCACGATAATGGATTTGGCCTTCGCCGACCCATTTAGCCATGTCGTGAGCGAACTCTGGGTAACGGTGTGCATAGTCATCAAAAATGATGAAACCTTTCACGGTTAGGCGCTTGACCAAGATGGTGCCCATTAGTTGCGAAAGACGGTCAGGGCCTTCTGGCAGGGCCGTGTTGTTGTATTGAGATACCAAGCCACACACGGGAATACGTGCGCCGGTATTAAGCAGTGGCATCACTGCATCAAATACTTTGCCGCCGACGTTTTCAAAGTACACATCAATGCCTTGCGGGCAGGCTTCGGCAAGCTGCTCGGCAAAGTTGTCGGCTTTGTGGTCGATACAGGCGTCAACATTGAGGTGTTCACGGGCGTATTGGCATTTGTCTTCACCACCGGCAATCGCGACTACGCGGCAGCCTTTTAGTTTACCAATCTGTGCGACAGTCGCACCGACTGGGCCAGTGGCCGCGGCGACGACAAGGGTATCGCCTTCTTTAGGCTGGCCAATATCTAATAAGCCCATGTAGGCGGTGAAGCCGGGCATCCCCAAGATCCCAAGCGCGTATGAAACCGGTGCAAGGTCAGGGTTAAGTTTAAGCAAGGTATCGCCATCGACCACGGAGTGGGTTTCCCAACCTTTGTAGGCCAATACCCAATCACCCGCCTGGTAATCGGCGTGGTTGGATTCCAACACTTTACCCACGGTGGCACCGACCATCAGGCCATCAATCGCTACCGGCTCTGCGTACGATTTGGCATCACTCATTCGACCGCGCATGTAAGGGTCAATTGATAAGTGATGGTTTTCAATCAGTACATCCTTGTTGCCCAGTGCGGGAATGGCGACTTCTTCTAAGCGAAAGTTCTCGGCAGTGGGTGCGCCAACCGGGCGTGATGCGAGAACAAAACGTTGATTTGTTAATGCTGACATGGATTCCTCCCTTGAAGATGGGAAAAGAGGCGGCTAGATCAGCGCGCCTCATCATGAAATAAAACGGCGATTACAGCGCGGCTTGAAGCACACGGCGGCAAACGTCCGGCGTCACATCGCCATGTTCACCGAGTTGGGTCATGCCGTGTTGAGTCAGGCCTTCAATCAAGGGCTCAATCGCGGTTTCATCCAGATCGTAATCGCTCATGCGCGTTTTCACGTTCATGCGCTCGAAAAAGTCGCGTGTTTTCTCAATCGCTTGTTGCGCTTTTTCGGCGTCGCTGCCTTGGTCAATATGCCAAACACGTTCAGCAAATTGTGCGAGCTTGGCTTGTTTTTGCTCAAACTTCTCATTGAGCATTGCAGGCAGCACCACGGCAAGGGTTTGTGCGTGGTCTAAGCCATGTTGGGCTGTAAGCTCGTGACCCAGCATATGGGTTGACCAATCTTGCGGCACACCCACGCCAATCAAGCCGTTAAGCGCTAAGGTGGCTGTCCACATCAAACTTGCACGTACGTTGTAATCTTCTGGTGTTTCCAGCGCTTGTGGGCCAAGCTCGACCAAGGTTTGTAGCAGGCCTTCGGCGAATCGGTCTTGTACCGGCGCATTGGCTGGGTAGGTCAGGTATTGCTCCACGACATGAACAAACGCATCGACCACGCCGTTACCCACTTGGCGAATCGGTAGGGTGTAGGTTTTCACCGGATCCAATACCGAGAACTGCGGGAAGACTAGCTCGCTCATAAACGGTAGTTTGGCTTGCATTGACTCGCGAGTCACTACCGAGCCTTTGTTCATCTCAGAGCCGGTTGCCGGCAAGGTGAGCACGGTGCCAAATGGCAGTGCCGCTTCTACTTTACCGCCCATGCTGGTGAGAATGTCCCACGCGTCGCCGTCATATTTCGCGGCTGCTGCAACGAACTTGGTGCCATCGATCACTGAGCCGCCGCCCACGGCGAGAAGGTAGTCATAGCCTTCAGCACTCACTTTCTCGACCGCTTTCATCAAGGTTTCAAAGCGTGGGTTGGGTTCAATACCACCAAACAGGCCAAACTGACGCTGACCCAATGCTTGTTCTACTTCATCCAAGGTGCCTGTTTTTCGTGCACTTTGGCCGCCGAATAACACGAGTACTTTGGCATCGGCCGGGATGAGCCGATCCAGCTCGGCAATCTTACCTTCGCCAAAAACGATACGTGTGGGATTGTAGAACTCAAAGTTGTTCATTGCTCATCCTTCCTTTTGTTGTGCTTGATGGTATCAAGCGTTTATTTAAATTAGACCGGTCGTCTAGAAGGTGCCGGTTAAAAACCCGCCTTGGCGGGTTTCGGGTGGATGGTGGGTTGGTAACTTGTGTTACCGCCACGCATCAATGTTCAGTTGTTGGTTACTGATGTGCTGTATAGAGCACAACAGGATTAATCGATCAGCCCGAGCTTTTCTTCAGTGATGGTCATCGCTTGAGTGAGATGACTGTCGTTACGATGCAGTTTGGTCAGTAAGCTTGCGCCGAGCCACAATTGATATAAAGTTGTCGCGGTGGTCAGCGCCGCTTGGCTATTAAACTGATCGCTGGCTTGAGCGAGCGTAGTCGCCAAGCAACCAATCAGTTGATCGGTGCCATCACGCAGTGCCAGCCGCATTGGCTCAGATAAGTCCGCAACTTCTGCACTCAGCTTGACGACCAAACACGTTTGCACCGGATCCAAACTACAGTATTGAGCTTGCCAGCGACTGAAGTAGCTGTGCACACGTGCAATGGGAGAGAGCGTGCTATCTGTCAGTAAGCGATTCACATCCGCAATGTAGCAAGCAAAATAGTGGTCTAACACGGCTTGGCCGAATTGTTCTTTCGACGCAAAGTAGTGATAAAAAGACCCTTTAGGTACGCCCGCTTGTTTGAGGATGGCGCTTAGGCCAACGCCGCTAAAACCAAATTGTGCCATGACGCTCACGCCCGTTTCCAACAGGTGCTGGTGGGTCGCGTTATGACTGGTCGTTTCATGAGTGCTGCTCGATTTCATGTCGACGAGCATAATCAAGATTAGACCGGTCGTCTAGTGATGAAAGAACATTTTTGTTTTTGGTGTCGAACGGCGGCATAAATTGGGCCGGTATGCTGTGCGAAATCCCAGTTTATGTCAGATTTATTACTCTGTTCACAATTTGAACGGCATGCCGTGGCACAGTGTTAAAAGTGTGCTTTACTGAAATTGTCAGCCGAGCTGACACACAATTTGGTAAATGATCAGCGCGCAGTGACGCGCCAAAAAGAGTGAAGCCCCCGTTGATGTCAGGAACCCATGACGACACCTTGTTTGCCGCCAGCCAGGCATTTGAACACAAGACCATGCGGTTAGGACGCTCAACATAGTGAGCAAGCGGGGCAGTGCAACAACAAGTTTCATTGACCAACGACCAACAAAGGAATCCATCCGCTAAGCCGCTCAATTGAGCGGCTTTTTATTATGCTGGGCTGCCGAAAGGATGCCAACTGTTTCGCAAGCACACTTCCTCTCATAGCAAGCTTTCCCGACGTCGCAGTGAGTTATTCTGTTGAGAAAACGTGAACAAGGTTGCTTTCTGCAAGTATTTGTAATAAGAATAGAGATAACGTGATTCTCAACACTTTACGTTTACGACAGAAGGGTGGCGGTGTGTCCATTCCCCATTAAGTAGACGAGCAATGCCCTACAAAGGTGTTCGGGCTGACAGTTGAATCATCGCGCTTCAGCGCTCATCTCGAGTGCTTATTAAGTTCCGCACTGTTCGTGCTATTGCTGAACGAGTGCGATAACCATAGCGATAAATATCGTTCATTAATCTGATAGGAGAGGTGTTCGATGCACAATAAAAGTAGACGTTTGTGGTATTACTACAAATCAAAAACGGATAAAGCACGTAGCGCCAAAACGCGCAGTTAATTTGTCCAACCGTAAGCAACAAGGCAACCATAGGGTTGCCTTTTGTGTTTTTGGGACGGGGTAATGTCTTGAACAGAGGCTTTGCTCGATAAATGTGCAGAAAATTTGCTAAGCTGTTGTGCATTGACGAATTTTTATTCTAACCTTATTTACAGGTAGATAGATAAAGAGACTCACGAACCCTGTCTAGGGTCGCAGGGAGGTGTTATGAATGTACTATCTTGTCAGCACGTTAAAGCGCTTATCGATCAAACCATTACTTTGATTGATGGCACAGACACGGAATATGCGATGACCCTAATCCGCATTGATGAGCATGAGGGCAACGGTGAAACCATTGACGATCAATTGGTGGAAAACTTTAGCTTAGTGTTGAAAGGCCCAGAGGATACCCGCTTCCCACAAGGTAATTACTTGCTCTCGCACCCCGATCTCGGCGAGCAAATCTTGCACATGTTACCGGCGGCAGAGGATACTTATACGATTACCATTAACACCCGCGCGTAGTGAATCGTTCATTCAACACGAGGGGTCCTCGCGCCCTCCTTTCCCGACTCTTCAATCGTCTATTACTCACTGCGCCTCGCAAAACTGATTAAATAACGACCAATCAAGGGGTTATTTGCACCTTCCCGTAGCTTAGTAGCACGAAATAAGTAGAATAGAGCCGTTAAGCTAGCAGTATGGAGGTAGCATGTTTGCCTGGCTGAGTGGCTTATTCGAAAAAGAACAACTGCAGTCAGTTGTCTGGGTTCGGGACATCATGGCCAGTAACCGCAAAGGCAGTTACGCCAAGTACAAGAACTATTACGACCGCCACGTTAATCGCATTTTAAAAAATTATCACAAGGATTTTCTCCGCTTTGAAAAGTTTGCGGCACGCAATTATAAGTACAGTGACCAATCTGTGTTTATGGCGATTAAAACTGCAAGTTATGCCTTTCAACTTGGACAGCTCAAGGTTGCAGCCTGTATTACTGCAGCCGTGATATCAAAGTGTAATCGCGCAAAGCAAACCGATACGCAGGTTCACCCCAAGTTGTATCGTGCTGCAGTGACACTGCATAAGAAGATCTTGGAAACCGGCAAGTCATCGCGTAAGGCGTCAGACAAAGAGCCGGCTTAGCGGGTCGAATTTTGCGCAGTTAATAAAAATGTCATAAACCTATTCAGCCCGCACCACGGCTGAATAGGTGATGTCTGTCACGTTTTTATCGTTAGTGTTCGATGCAATTTATGCTGGTCATTCGTTCGCCACACTGATAGAGTGCCGCCCCTCACACACCTTGTGAGCGAACTAATGCTTAAATCTACACAAAATAACGACCGACTTGTTGCCGTCTTTACTATCGGCTTTGTCGCTCTCTTCCTTGCCTTTGCCCTGTTTGACCTCGAACATTTTTCCACTGTGATTCAGTCGCTGTTTGCTGAATCTGCCAACCTTTTTGGTTACTGGTGGCAGTGGCTAATGGTGATCAACTTCGTGCTGGCGCTAGCCATTGGCGGTAGTAAATTTGGTAAGTTGAAACTGGGCGCCACCGATACCGTCTCAATGAGCCGTTTTCGCTGGGTTGCTATGATCATGTGTACGCTGCTTGCGGGCGGCGGTGTTTTTTGGTCAGCGGCTGAACCCATCTACCACTTTATGACGCCACCTCCGGCGTTAGGCGAGATGGAAGCTGGCGCGATGCAAACGGTCGCCCCTGCGTTAAGCCAAAGCTTCTTCCACTGGGGCTTTTTAGCTTGGGCAGTGTTGGGTACCTTGGCGACCATCGTGCTGATGTATGCCCACCACCAAGCAGGCGTGCGTCTGCGTCCTCGTGCGCTGCTATACCCGTTGCTTGGTGACAAGCTAGAAAATCACTGGCTAGGCTCTGTGATTGATGCGTGTTCTATCATTGCCGTTGCGGCGGGCACCATTGGTCCGATTGGCTTCCTTGCCACCCAGTTGGGTTACAGCTTGGAAAGCTTTGTCGGTATCGAGAACACCATGTCGATGCAAATGCTTATCTTGGCCGCGGTCGTGGCGATTTACTCTATTTCTGCCTTTACGGGAATGGATAAAGGTCTGCAATGGTTAAGCCGGATGAATGTGATTGGTGCGGCCGTGCTGCTTGCTGTTGTGATCGTACTGGGTCCAACGGGTTTTATCTTTGAGCAGTTTGGTGCTGGCTTTGGCTATTACCTCAACAACATGCACACGCTGGCACTCAACACCGATAACGGCAGCTGGAATGCATGGTGGACATGGTTCTTCTGGGGCTGGTTCATTGGTTTTGCACCCATGATGGCCATCTTTATTGCACGCATCTCGAAAGGCCGTTCTATTCGTGAGCTGATCTTTGCTGTTGCGATTTGTGCACCGATTGCGACTAACTTCTGGTTCTCGGTACTCGGCGGTACGGGTATCTTTTATGAGTTGCAGTCTCCGGGTAGCATTTCCGGCCCGATGGCGGACGCGGGTTTGCCTGCTATCTTGATTGCGTCCTTGTCACAGCTGCCTTACAGCGTGGTTCTGATCCCAGCCTTTATGCTGTTGACCACCACCTTTGTGGCGACCACAGGTGACTCTATGGCGTATTCCATTGCGATGGCGGTCTCTGGTGACAATCAACCCACACGCGCGCATCGTCTATTCTGGGCGATTGTTATGGGCGTAGTAGCCGGTGTGCTCTTGCTGGCTGGTGAAGGCGGCTTGAATGCGTTGCAGTCGTTCATTGTGATTACAGCTGTGCCTGTCTCTTTCTTGATTGCGTTTACTTTCATTACCGGCCCAATCGCGGTGATGCGAATGCAAAAAGAGAAAGAAGCGAATCTTGCGCTAGAGCCTGCGACGGCCAGTTAATGGCGTCATACATAGCCTAACACTACGACTAAAGAACCCTGCCTCTGAGCAGGGTTCTTTAATACGCCCACCTGAGGCCATGAGATTTAAAGTGGATTCGCCACATTCATGACACTTACCTTACGCTTTGGTTCCTCTGATCCCAACAAAGCCTTTCACCATCCTTTCTTACCTTCATTTTTATCTCTTATACTGTATTTTTCAAAAAGACTTTGTGGAAACGTTTACACAACTTTGATGGCGATCACTGAAGTAAGCAAGTTTTGATTGCTAAACTTCGAAGCACTAAAGAGATAAACACATTAACTTTGAGATATTTAAAATAAATAACTGACTTTAATGAATAAATTGATAACTCTGGAGGTTGGGAGTGAAAGTTCTTGTCACAGGCGGAATGGGATACATCGGCAGTCACACTTGCGTGCAGATGATTGAAGCGGGTATGGAACCCATCATCGTCGACAACTTGTGTAACGCCAAGCTAGAAGTGTTAAACCGTATTGAAGCGCTGACTGGCAAACAGCCTGCGTTCCACCAAGGTGACGTCCGTGACGAAGCCTTTTTGGATACGGTATTCGCGCAGCACGACATCCAAGCCGTGATCCACTTTGCTGGCCTCAAAGCGGTTGGCGAATCGGTGGCAAAACCACTTGAGTACTACGACAACAACGTCAATGGCTCATTGGTGTTGGCGCGCAGCATGCGTAAATCGGGTGTGAAAAGCATCGTATTCAGTTCATCGGCAACGGTTTACGGTGACCCAGAAATAGTGCCGATTACGGAAGATTCACCAACAGGCGCAACCACCAATCCATACGGTCGCAGTAAATATATGGTGGAGCAGTGCTTCAGCGATCTGTTTTATGCTGAAAACGACTGGAGCATCACCTTACTGCGTTACTTCAACCCAGTTGGCGCGCACCCATCGGGCTGCATGGGGGAAGACCCACAAGGTATTCCCAATAACTTGATCCCATTTATCGCCCAAGTCGCTGTTGGCCGCCGAGAAAAACTCGCGGTATTCGGTAGCGACTACCCAACACCTGACGGCACTGGCGTACGTGATTACATCCATGTGATGGATCTGGCCGACGGCCACATCGCCGCATTGAAATCGGTGGGGAAAACCTTGGGCTTGCACATTTACAACTTAGGTACGGGTAAAGGCTCGAGCGTACTTGAGATGGTGGATGCGTTCGCGGCCGCTTGCGGTAAACCAGTGCCTTACGAGTTATGCCCGCGTCGTCCTGGGGATATTGCTGAATGTTGGGCAAGCACGGAAAAAGCCGAGCGTGAACTAGGCTGGAAAGCAACACGCACGGTGGCTGAAATGACCGCCGATACGTGGAACTGGCAGTCAAAAAATCCCAATGGCTATTCCCCTGCGTAGTTTACGTCGCCGCATTGTTGTCTGCACTTTCCAATTTCATTGAGAAATGCAGATGAAAGAATTCTTAAAAGTTGAGTAAGTAACATGTCGAATGTCGAATTTAACCCAGTGGATCATCCACACCGCCGTTACAACCCTCTGACTGGGCAATGGATTTTGGTTTCACCTCACCGTGCTAAACGCCCTTGGAGCGGCGCAGATGAAAAGCCCGCATTGGATGAGTTACCAAGCTATGACGGTAAATGTTTTCTTTGTCCGACCAACGAACGTATCTCTGGCGATGTCAATCCAGATTACCAAGGCACCTATGTGTTCAATAACGATTTTGCTGCGCTGATGGTGGATTCACCCGATGCACCGGAGTCAAACAACCCGCTATTCAAAACGCAAGGCGTGCGTGGTTTGAGCCGAGTGATTTGCTTCTCGCCAGATCACAGCAAAACCTTACCGGAGCTGCCAGTGGATAAAATTCGCGGCGTGATTGATACATGGAATGAGCAAATTGAAGAGCTAGGCAAAGAGTACGTTTGGGTTCAGGCGTTCGAAAACAAAGGTGAAACCATGGGCTGTTCTCAGCCTCATCCACACGGTCAAATCTGGGCAAACAGCTTCTTACCAAATGAAGTCGAGCGCAAAGAGCACAACCTAAAAGCGTACTACCAAGAATACGGGAGCAACTTGCTGGTGGATTACGTACAAGCGGAACTCAAAGATGGCTCACGCTTTGTGGTGGAAACCGAACACTGGCTGGCGGTGATACCTTACTGGGCTGCTTGGCCTTTCGAAACCATGCTGTTGCCGAAAACGCACATTCGTCGCATGAGCGAACTCAGCTGTGAACRACGAGATGATTTAGCGCTAGCGATCAAGAAGCTGACTAGCCGTTACGACAATTTATTCCAATGCTCTTTCCCTTACTCGATGGGCTGGCACTACGCACCGTTTTTTGACGAAGGCACAGACATCGACCATTGGCAGCTTCATGCACTTTTTTATCCGCCACTGCTGCGTAGTGCCACGGTTCGTAAGTTCATGGTGGGCTACGAAATGCTAGCTGAAAGCCAACGTGACCTCACCGCAGAGCAAGCGGCGGAGCGTCTGCGTGATGTGAGTGATGTCCACTACAAAGAATGCTAAGTCTTTAAATTGGACTGATTACGAATAACGGGATGGCGCGACTTTACAGATAGAAAGTTAGGCTCAACGCGCTATCCCACTCAAATTACTATTTTAAGAGAACGTCCTTATGTCTGAACTTATCCAAAATGTGAAAGCGTCATTTGAGAAAGTGTTGGGCTACGCACCTAGCCATATTATCCAAGCGCCAGGTCGTGTGAACTTGATTGGTGAGCACACCGATTACAACGATGGTTTTGTCCTACCGTGTGCCATTAACTACCAAACGGTCGTGGCGGCGGCAAAGCGTGAAGACAATATCGTGCGTGTGATCTCGGTTGATTACGGCGACGCAGTTGACGAATTCGATATCACGCAAGCCATTACCTTTCAGCAAGATAAAATGTGGGCG
Source organism: Salinivibrio sp. IB872 (assembly GCF_001995345.1). Classification (NCBI taxonomy): domain Bacteria; kingdom Pseudomonadati; phylum Pseudomonadota; class Gammaproteobacteria; order Vibrionales; family Vibrionaceae; genus Salinivibrio; species Salinivibrio sp. IB872. The sequence goes on from NZ_MUFO01000050.1 coordinate 13,863, forward strand.
AACTACATTCGCGGCGTGGTGAAGTGTCTTCTGGCGCGCGGTTACCAGTTTATTGGGGCGGATATTTCAGTCAGCGGTAACGTGCCTCAAGGCGCGGGGTTGAGCTCATCGGCGGCATTGGAAGTGGTGATTGGTCAAACGTTTAAAGTGCTGTTCAACCTTGAAATCAGCCAAGCCGAAATCGCGTTAAATGGTCAGCAAGCTGAGAACAAGTTCGTGGGTTGCAATTGCGGCATAATGGATCAAATGATTTCAGCGGAAGGGCGTGAGAATCATGCGATGCTATTAGATTGTCGTAGCCTTGAAAAAGAAGCGGTTTCCATGCCAGAAGACATGGCAGTAGTGATTATCAATTCGAATAAAAAGCGTGGTTTGGTCGACAGCGAATACAACATTCGTCGTCAGCAATGTGAAGAAGCGGCGCGTATTTTCGGTGTGAAAGCTTTGCGTGATGTGACGATTGAGCAGTTTAACGAGAAAGTTGCAGAGCTGGATGAAATGGTGGCAAAACGTGCCCGTCACGTGATCACAGAAAATAATCGTACTGTAGAAGCGGCGCAAGCACTACGATCACACGACATGAAGCGTATGAGCGATCTGATGGCAGAGTCACACGCATCAATGCGCGATGATTTCGAAATCACGGTAAAAGAAATCGACACGCTGGTCGAGATTGTTAAAGGCGTGATTGGCGACCAAGGCGGCGTGCGTATGACTGGCGGTGGCTTTGGTGGCTGTATAGTGAGTTGCACATTACCGGTAAACGGTGAAAACCGTGAAATATTATTGCGCTCGCCAAATATGGCTGAACACATGAAGCAAGACGCTTACTTCGGTTCTATTGTTGGCCGCTTCGCTAACCGAATTGCGAAGGGTCTGTTTGAGATAGACGGAGAGAAATATCAACTTGATATCAATAACGGTGAAAACTCACTGCACGGTGGTTTGGAAGGGTTTGATAAACGCCGCTGGAAGGTTGAAGAGCAAAATGCTCAACAGGTCACTTTTTCACTTCGCTCCCCGGACGGTGACCAAGGTTATCCGGGAAATCTCGATGTGAACGTGACGTACACGCTTACTGACGAGAATGAACTAGCTATCGCCTATGATGCTAAGATCGACAAAACATCACCATTGAATTTGACCAATCACGCCTACTTTAACTTGGCTGGTGAGGCGAGCCGCGCGAAAAGTTTGGATCATACTTTACAGCTTAACGCTGGGTATTACTTGCCAACGGATGCGGGGTTAATTCCTACCGGTGAACAAAAGCCAGTTTCGGGCACTAGTTTCGACTTCACCGAGCCAAAACCAATTGACCAAGAATTTCTTGCTGAGCAAGATCAAAAAACCGCTGGCGGCTACGATCACGCCTTTGTGTTCAAGCGTGAATTGACCGATGGCGAGTCTGTAGCTGCGGTTTTAATTGCACCAAAAGAAGATGTGGCTATGAAGGTGAAAACCACGAAGCCTGCCATCCAGTTTTATTCTGGTAATTTCTTAGCTGGTACACTGGGTGCAAGTAAAACTTACGAACGCTACGACGGCCTTGCGTTGGAGACGCAATACTTTCCAGACGGACCAAATAAACCAGAATGGGGACTCAACAATGGGATCTTAAACTCTGGGGATTGCTATCAGCATCAAACTACTTATCAGTTTGAATTTTAGTAGTGTTTGTAGTCTTTAAATATACAGTTGCAGCTTAGCTGCCACTGTATCGGCTCCAGATGTGGTGGGTTACATGCCCATCTTTTTTGTTTTTGTCGAAGATGTACGAACGATGAGTTCACCTTCAACTTTGCGCTTGCGTGATAGCAAAGGTTGACTTTCAATCAGTGCTATCAATGATTCAACAGCGAGCTTACCCATGAGAGAGTAGGGCAGTTCAACCGAAGTCAGTGCTGGGAAGCTCTCCGATGCGATTTGTTGGTTATCGTAACCGACTACGGCAACGTCTTGAGGAATCTTCAAACCCAATTCAGCTAACGCTTGGTAGCAGCCCATTGCCATATAGTCGCTGCTACAGAAAATAGCTTCCGGCGGTTGCACCATTTTCAGCAGTTCCAGTGTCTGGTAGTACGCCTCTTTTAGCGACCAGTCTGCGTTGACTAGATAATCTGAGTTAGGAATGATGTCAGCATCGATGAGCGCCTGACGATAACCATCGGCACGTTGCTGACTGGCTAGCATCCAACTTTCACCAGACAGCATAGCAATGCGACGATAGCCTTGTGTCGTTAGGTGTGAAACCGCCTTGTACGCCCCGATCATATCGGCCGGTAAAATGGTTGGTAGATCTGTATGTTCTTCGTTAATACAGTTAAGTAATACGGTAGGTAAGGTCGTGATTACACGTTGTTGTTCTAACTGTCTTGTCATACTGGATGCGTAAATCAAACCGGTATAATTACCACTGTTTATCTCAGACTCAATCTTATTTGCCAGTACTTCATCGTGACTGTAATTAAACGTCACCAAAATGTAGTCGTTAGACCACGCTTCTTCTCTTGCGGCGTTGATTGCATCGATAAAGGGGTCGTAACTGGTTAAGCCGTTGATCACCAGCGCAATCTTTTTCGCCTGTCCTAAAGCATGAGCAACTTTTTTGTTTTTGTAGCCTAGAGACTCAGCAGTTTCGAGTACCTTAAGTTTTGTTTTTTCTGCGATTTTAATGGTTGTTGAGTTATTCAGTACTAGCGATACAGTAGACTGAGACACGCTCGCTGCCGCAGCAATGTCACTCATAGTGATTTTCTTAGCCATTCTGATCCTTTACCTAAATGTCGTTAGCTAAAGATATTAGCGAAATAATAACGTTAGATCACTACCAACAGATTTAGATCACAAAACCAAGTAAGAATATCTTAAAAGCTGTGATGACAGCCACGTTTGTTATGACACCATCTATCTATTGATATATTAGCTAATATATTAGCTAATATATCAATATTTACTGCAATGTATAGGTAAAGATGATGAAAAGATGGACAGAAGATAAAGCATGGCAATGGCAAAAAGATCATGGCTGGTTGCGTGGGTTTAACTATTTGCCGCGAACTGCCGTCAACTGGAATGAGATGTGGCAAGCTGAATCTTTTGCACCTAAGGTGATTGAGCAAGAGTTAGCATGGGCACATAGCGTGGGTTACAACACCTTGCGTACCAACCTCGCATTTATTGTTTGGCAAGCGGATCGCGACGGTTTACATGCGCGAATTGAGCGTTTTCTGGATATTTGCGAACGCAATCAAATCAAAGTGATGCTCACGCCGATGGATGACTGTGGTTTCTCGGGCGACCATCCTTACCTTGGTGAACAAAAAGCGCCGGTACCGGATTTGCACAACAGTCAAGCGGCCGCAAGTCCTGGTCGCAATGTGGTGATGGATAAATCCATGTGGAGTGATGTCGAAGTGTATATTCGCGACATCATTTCTACCTACAAAAATGACTCTCGAATCGTTATTTGGGATCTTTATAACGAGCCAACCAACCGCATGATTTTCACCACCACGGGTGAGATCGCTTATGACGAAGAAATGGAAACCTTTAGCCATGAGCTGATGGAAAAAGCGTTTGAGTGGGCGCGTGAAGAAAATCCGGTTCAGCCACTCACCGTCGGTGCTTGGCATGCACCAAGTATTCTTGACCGAAGCCTACCAATTTATGAACACCCAACCGATCGCAAAGCGATGGAGCTATCGGACATCATTACTTTTCACGCTTACTTACCACTCGATCTGCTCCATAAAGCCGTTGAAATTGTAGAAAGCTACAATCGACCAATGATGTGTACTGAGTGGCTTGCTCGCCATGCGCAATCGTTTATGCACGAACAGCTTCCCGTCTTTAAACAGAAAAACATTGGCTGCTATCAGTGGGGATTGGTGAAAGGAAAAACGCAAACGCATCTACCTTGGCCAGAGATCAAACGCAACGACTCAAATTATGCGAGTCAATGGTTCCACGACCTACTTGATGAGCAAGGAAACCCATACGATCCAAGCGAAGTACAATTGATAAAAATGGTAGCAGGAATAGATTAATTACTGGTATGTCAATTCATATATGAATCGGCTGCTCATTTATAATAAAACCAATTGAGACGTGAACAATGACTACTCTACAAAAAAAACTCAACAACAAGGAGCTGATGTCTTACTTCGGCTATGGACTAGGCCAGTGCTTTAGTTTTGGTCTAGTCGGCTCCTTTATTCTATATTTCTATACAGATATTCTGGGTATTTCGCCTATTGCGGCGAGTACGATTTTCTTGGTCGCTCGTGTTTGGGATGCGGTAAACGATCCTCTCATTGCTGGATAC